>SLPP01000220.1 GCA_007131945.1 Paracoccaceae bacterium
ACCGGGCGGCCGAGCACGGTCAGCCAGTCGCGGATGCCGTGATTGGCCTGCACCAGCGCGCCGAGCGTCCAGACCTGCCCGCCGATCGCGACGCGACGCGAGGCGGTGCCGGTGCCGCCCTTGAACCCGTAGGCGATCATCCCGTTGCCGCCGCCGGTCGAGCCCTCGGCCACCGGGCCGGAAGCGGCGGCGTCGAGCGCGGCGCGGGCGTGGTCGGGCGTCACGGCGAGGCGGGTGATGTCGTTGAGCACGCCGTCATAGGTCTCGGCCACGACCGGCATGGCCCAGGCATGCGCGGTGCGGAAATACGCGGCGTAATGGTCGATCATCCAGGCGGTCGCGCCGTGATGGACCGCGCCGACCGCATGGGTATTGGTGATCATCACCGGCCCGATCAGGTAGCCGGCATCCTCGATCCAGTGCGTGCCGGTCATCTCGCCATTGCCGTTGAGCGCGAAATGACCGGCGCGCACCGGCAGCGGCCAGGCGGCATCGGGGCGCGGGCGGATCGCGGTGATGCCGGTGCGCAGGTCCTGCGCGGGATCGGTCAGGGTCGAGAACCCGACCGTCACGCCCGGCACGTCGGTGATCGCGTTGAGCGGCCCCGGCACCCCCGGAAAGGGCAGGCCCAGGTCGCGCGCCCGTGGTCGGCTCATCGAAAGCCTCCATTCCCGCACCGCCTCCCCGCGCGGCCGTCGCGGCCGGGGGGCGATTGCCCCGCTTCTCAGGCCGCGCCGCGGGTTTCGACCATGCGGGCGTAGATCGCGGCGCCCAGCGGCAGCATCTTGTCGTCGAGCACGAAGCCGGGGTTGTGGAGCGGCACCGTGCCCTCGTGGCCGATGGTGCAGTAGGCGCCCGGAACGACCTGCAGCATGTCCGCGAAATCCTCGGACCCCATGACGATGTCGGACTTGATCGCCGCCGCCTCGCCGACGAATTCCTGCGCCACGGCGACCATCGCCTGCGACAGCGCCGGGTCGTTTTCCAGCACGTCGAAGACGTTGCGCATGTCCAGCCGGATCTCGACCCCGTAGGCGGCGGCGAGGCCGTCGCAGATCGCCTGCATCCGCGCCGTCACCATGTCCGCCACCGCGCGGTCGAAATAGCGCACGGTGCCGGTCAGCGTGGCGGTGTCGGGGATGACGTTGTAGGCCGCGCCGGCGTGGATCTGCGTCACCGACAGGACCAGCGGCGCGGCGGCGGGGACGTTGCGCGCCTTGATCGTCTGCAGCTGCTGCACCAGCGCGGTGGCGATGACGATCGTGTCGATGCCGGTCTCGGGCATGGCCGCGTGGCAGCCCTTGCCGTCGACGCGGATGTCGAAGAAGTTCGCCCCCGCCATCGCCGGGCCGGGCTTGACCCCGACGATGCCCGGCGCGTGGTAGGGCGAGTTGTGCATGCCGTAGAGCTCGTCGCAGGGGAAGCGCTCGAAGAGGCCGTCGGCGAGCATCGCGCGGGCGCCGCCGAGCCCCTCCTCGGCCGGCTGGAAGATGAAGACCGCGGTGCCGGCGAAATCCCGCGTCTCGGCGAGGTAGCGCGCCGCGCCCAGCAGCATCGTGGTATGCGCGTCGTGGCCGCAGGCATGCATCACGCCCGGCGTCTTCGAGGCCCAGGGCAGGTTCGTCTGCTCGTCGATGGGCAGCGCGTCCATGTCGGCGCGCAGCCCGATCGTGCGGCCCGGGCGTTTGCCCCTGAGCACGCCGACGACGCCGGTCCTGCCGATCCCCTCGTGCACCTCGATCCCCCAGGCGCGCAGCTTCGCGGCGACGATGCCGGCGGTGCGCACCTCCTCGAAGCCCAGTTCGGGATGTTCGTGGAAATCGCGGCGGATCGCGGTCAGGTCCGCGGCGAAGTCGGCGATACGCTGGGGGATGGTCATGCGGGTTCTCCCGTGAAGGCGCGGCCCAGGGGTTCGAGGCGCAGGCCCGGGCGCAGGCGGCGCCAGGGCAGGGTGGCGGGGTTGACGGCCATCGGGCCGGGGGCGGCGCAGACCAGAACCGCCGCGGCGATGGGCTGGAAATCGGCGCGGAAATGGTTCGAGCTCTTCACCACCAGGATCCTCTCGTCCTCCGGCGGAATGCCGAGGGCGCGGAACATCTCGCGATCCGCCATCTGCGCCTTGGCCGAGGTGAGCGCGATGCGCACCGCGCCGATGCGCAGGGCGGCCGAGGGGCCCATCTGCATCACCCGCCCGCCATAGAAGGGGCCGGGGCAGGGAAAGACGCCGTCCGAGAGGCTTTCGACCGTGAACTCGCCCTGATAGGGCGCGTCGCCGGGCTGCGAGCGGCCGCCGAGCGCCAGCCGCACGGTGGCGCCCTGCCCGGCCTGGTGGACGATGCGCGCCGAGGCCGGGTCGAAGAGGTTGCCGATGGCGCCGGGGGCGCCGGCGGCGAGAAGCGCGCGCAGCATCCCCGTCGTGTCGCTGTTGGCGCCGGCGCCGGGATTGTCCTGGGTGTCGGAGAGCACCACCGGTCGGCCGGCGCCCCGGGCGAGGCGCAGGGCCTCGGCGATCCCCTCCTCGGGCGTGTAGACGCGACCGCGGAACTCGGGCTCGGCGGCCTCGACGGCGTCCATCATGGCGCGCGCGGCGGCCCCGGCGCCCGGCCCGTAGGCGAGGACCGACATGCCGCAATCGGCGAAGTCGGCGGCCGGAAAACCCATGTTGAAGCTCATCGCGTCGGTGCTGCGCGCGATCTCCTCGAGCCGCGCGTAGAGGGTACGGGCGGGCTCGGCCCAGGTCGACTGCCAGGCGATGGCGGAAAGGAACGGGGCCTGCAGGAAGGCCTTCGCGGGCTTCTCGCCGCGCTCGATCATCCGCGCCAGCGCGGCGGCCGCGCGCGCCCCGGTCGCGGTCATGTCGACATGCGGATAGGTGCGGTAGCTTTCCAGCAGGTCGGCATGCTCGACCATCAGCGGCGTGACATTGGCGTGCAGGTCGAGCGCGACGGCGACCGGCACCGCGTCGCCGATCCGCGCGCGCAGCCGGCGCAGCAACTCGCCCTCGCCGTCGTCGAGATGTTCGCAGACCATGGCGCCGTGCAGGTCGAGGAAGACGCCGTCGAGGGGCATCGCATCGGCGATCCGGTCGATGAGCGCGCCGCCGATGCGCTCGAACGCGTCCTCGGTCACATGCGCCGAGGGCGAGGCGGCGCACCAGAGCGTCGGCACCATCTCCCAGCCGCGCGCGCGGCCCTCGGCGATGGCGCCGGCGATGGCGGCGTTGACATTCGCCAGATGCGCGAAGATCGCGTCCCCGTGGCGGATCGGCCCGTAGCCCGAGCCGCCGTCGAAATCCTCGTAGGTCGCCTTCGACGGGCCGAAGGTGTTCGTCTCGTGCAGGAACCCGCCGATGGCGATGCGCGGCATGCTCACTCCGTTGGAAGCCTGTTCAGCCCGCACCAGCGGGCGATGAAGACGGCGAGAGTCTCGGTCACTTCGCGCACCGAGTCCAGATGCACCCGCTCGTCGAAGCCGTGGATGTTCTCGGCGCGCGGGCCGAAGCAGAAGGCGGGGATGCCGTAATAGAGCCCGTAGAAGCGCGTGTCGGTGAGCGCGGTCATCTTCTGCTCCTTCAGCTTCGCGCGCTTGCCCTTCACCGCGTGGAAGGCCTCTTCCATCACCGCGAGCCCCGGCCCGGCATCCTCGCCAAGCACGTAGCCCTCGGCCCGGAAGCCGTTCCAGACCAGCTCGGGCGGGTTGTTCGACAGGAACGGATGGTCGCGCGCGGCGGCCGAGATGCAGGCCTCGATCCGCGCCCTGCAGTCGTCGAGCGACCAGCCAGGCAGAAGCCCCATCCGGCAGTCGACATCGCACCAGGCCGGCACCGACGAGGCCCAGTCGCCGCCCCGGATCCGGCCGGCGTTGAAGTTGAGCGGGTGGCGGACATCGCCATAGACCGCGTCCTCGGCGGCGCGCCTGTTCCAGTCGCGCTCCAGCCCCTTGAGCGCGCGGATCATGTCACAGGCGGCCATGATCGCGTTCGACCCCTCGCCGGCATGCGAGACATGGACGGGCTTGCCGCGCACGCGCAGCTTGAACCACAGCACGCCCACCTGCGCGCGGTTGATCTTCAACTCGGTCGGCTCGGGGATCACGGCGAGATCGGCGCGATAGCCCCGCTGCAGCGTCGAGAGCGCGCCGAGCCCGGTCGATTCCTCCTCGATCACCGACTGGAAATGGACCCGCGCCGCGGGCTCGAACCCGGCGGCGCGGATCGCGTCGAGCGCGAAGAGCGCGGCGACCGTGCCGGCCTTCATGTCGCCGGCGCCGCGGCCATGCATCCAGCCGTCCTTCACCACCGGCTCGAAGGGCGGATGCGTCCACATCTCGACCGGCCCCTCGGGGACGACGTCGAGATGGCCCTGCAGGATCAGCGACCGCCCCCACGCCTTCGCCGGCCGATGCGTGCCGACGACCGACCGGGCGCGCGAGAAATCGCCCTCGATCGGGCCGAAGCCGGGCAGCGGTTCGAGATCGGCGAGATCGAGCAGCCAGTCGTCGACCTCGTAGCCGCGCGCGCGCAGCGCATCGGCGATGAAGTCCTGCGCCGGACCCTCCTCGAATCGCCGGCTCGGGATGCGGACGAAATCGGCGAGGAACGCCGTCTGCGCCGCGAAGCCGTCCTCCACCGCCGCGCGGATCGCGGCCAGTCTCTGCGCATCGGGGGCGCTCTTGTCGGGCATGCACGTCTCCGCATGTTGCTGCACATGTGCACCATGCGCCGGATCGGCGGGCAGTTCCAGCCCCCGCGACGCGCCTGCACCGACAACCGCAGAGCGCGCCGAGAGAGTGATTGACACGCGAAAGCGGCGCTGACTACGATGCGCTCACGCAAGAAATCCGCACCTGCGCCGGACGGTCCGACGCCGGTCAAGCGGTTCCTTCACCAGGGAGAGACGGGATGATACCAAGACAGCAATTCGCGCTTGGCACGCTCGCGCGGTCGGTCGCGCTGGGCGCGGCCGCGGTCAGCATGCTGGCATTCGCGACGCCGGTTTCGGCGGACACGCTGCGGGTGGTCAAGCATTCGGCGCTGCGCGTGCTCGACCCGATCATGACCACCGCCTACATGAGCCGCAACCACGGCTACATGATCTACGACACGCTGTTCGCGCTCGACGAGAACATGGAAGCGCAGCCGCAGATGGTCGACAGCTGGACGGTCTCGGATGACGGGCTGGAATATCGCTTCACGCTGCGCGAGGGGCTGATGTTCCACGACGGCGCGCCGGTCACCGGCGAGGATGTCGCGGCCTCGATCGCCCGCTGGGGCGAACGCGACGCGATGGGTCAGCTGCTGATGAGCTTCGTCGCCGAGATGGGCCAGGACGCCGACGACGCGAACGTCTTCGTCATGACCCTGACCGAGCCCTACGGCCTCGTCATCGACAGCCTGGCGAAGCCGTCCTCGAACGTGCCCTTCATCATGCCGGCGCGGCTGGCGGCGAACACGCCCTCGACCGAGCAGGTGCCCGAACAGATCGGCTCGGGCCCCTTCCGCTGGGTCGAGGCCGAGTTCCAGCCCGGCGTGATCGCGGTCTACGAGCGCAACCCCGACTACGTGCCCCGCGACGAGGAGCCGAGCTGGGCCTCGGGCGGCAAGGTCGTGCATGTCGACCGCGTCGAGTGGATCGTGATGCCCGACGACCAGACCAAGCTCAACGCGCTGCTTGCCGGCGAGATCGACTACTGGGAGGACGCCTCGGCCGACCTGCTGCCGATCCTGCAGGCCGACCCGGATATCGAGGTCGCCAACCTCAACGCGCTCGGCTACCAGACGATCATGCGGCCGAACGCGCTGCATCCGCCCTTCGACGACGCGCGCATCCGCCGCGCCGCGATCCTCTCGGTGCATCAGCAGGACGTGATGGACGCGATGATCGGCAATCCCGATCTCTACATGCTCTGCCCGGCGATGTTCGTCTGCGGCACGCCGCTCGAGGCGTCGGTCGGCGGCGAGGCGCTGGTCGAGGGCAACGGCCAGGACGAGGCCCGCGCGCTGCTGGCGGAGGCGGGCTATGACGGTACGCCGGTGGTGCTGATGCATCCGACCGATGTGAGCACGCTGCGCACCCAGCCGGTCGTCGTCGCCCAGGCGATGCGCGACGCGGGCTTCACCGTCGATCTGCAGGCGATGGACTGGCAGACGCTGGTCGGCCGCCGCGCCAACCAGGCCCCGCCGGCCGAGGGCGGCTGGAACATGTTCATCACCAACTGGGTCGGCGCGGACGTGTTCAACCCGATCGTGAACAACATGGTCGGCGGCCAGGGTCCGGACGGCGGCTGGTTCGGCTGGCCCGAGGATGCGCCGCTTGAGGAACTGCGCCTCGCCTTTGCCAAGGCGCCGTCGCTCGAGGAGCAGCAGCAGATCGCCGAGCAGATCCAGGCGCATGTCTACGAACAGGGCTACTACGCCCCGATCGGCCAGTATTTCGTCATGACCGGCTGGCGCAGCGATCTGGAAGGCGTGCTGGACGGTCCGGCGCCGTTCTTCTGGAACATCCGCCGCGCCGACTGACGGGCGACTGACCTCCGGGGGCCGTCCGGCGACGGGCGGCCCCGCAGCCGAAAGACCCGCCGATGCTCGGCTACATCCTGCAGCGCATCCTCGCCGCCATCCCGGTGATGGGCTTCGTGGCGCTGATCGTCTTCCTGCTTCTGCGGCTCACGCCCGGTGATCCGGCGGCGATCCTCGCCGGCGATGCCGCCACGCCCGAACAGATCGCCCGCATCCGCGCCCAGATGGGGCTCGACGACCCGCTCTGGGTGCAGTTCTTCAGCTGGATCGGCGGCATGCTGCGCGGCGATTTCGGCGTCTCGCTCCTGTCCGGCACGCCGGTCCTGCAGATGATCGCCTCGCGCATGGAGCCGACGATCAGCCTCGCCGTGACCACGATCACGCTCTCGGTCATCATCGCCGTGCCGCTCGGCGTCATCGCCGCCTGGAAACAGGGCACGCTGATCGACCGCTTCGTGATGCTCCTTTCCGTCGTCGGCTTCTCGGTACCGGTCTTCGTGATCGGCTACGTGATGATCTCGTTCTTCGCGATGGAGCTGCGCTGGTTCCCGGTGCAGGGCTTCCGCTCGATCAGCCAGGGGCTGGGGCCGTTCCTCGAACGGATCACCCTGCCGACGCTGACGCTGACGCTGCTCTATGTCGCGCTCATTGCCCGGATCACCCGCACCTCGATGCTGGAGATCCTCAACGAGGACTATATCCGCACCGCCCATGCCAAGGGGCTGAGCGAGACGCGGGTGCTGATGCGGCACGCGCTCAGGAACTGCTCGGTGCCGATCATCACCGTCATCGGCATCGGCTTCGCGCTGATCATCTCGGGCGTCGTGGTGACCGAGAGCGTCTTCAACCTGCCCGGCCTCGGCCGGCTCA
>SLPP01000083.1 GCA_007131945.1 Paracoccaceae bacterium
CATGCCGTTAACCACAACGAAACCTTTGTCCGATGCCCCGGCCGCGACCCGCGCGCTGCTGGAGGTCCGCAATATCGAGACCTATTACGGCCCGATCATGGCGCTGCGCGGTGTTTCGATCGACGTGGCCGAGGGGCAGGTGGTCACCGTGCTCGGCGCCAACGGGGCCGGCAAGACGACGCTGCTGAAGACCATCTCGGGCATCATGGACCCCGAGAAGGGGCGCATCCTCTTCGTCGGCGAGGAGATCCAGGGCCGCGAGCCGCACCAGATCGTTCGCCGCGGCATCGTCCAGGTGCCCGAGGGGCGCGAGGTCTTCCCGGTCCTGACCGTCGACGAGAACCTGAGCCTCGGCGCCTACACGAAATCCGACCGCGCCGAGATCGCCCGGGCGCGCGATCTGGTCTTCTCCTACTTCCCGATCCTCGCCGAGCGCCGCCAGCAGGAGGCGGGGACGCTCTCGGGCGGGCAGCAGCAGATGCTGGCGATCGGCCGCGGACTGATGCTGAAGCCGCGGATCATGCTGCTCGACGAGCCCTCGCTCGGCCTCTCGCCCTTGCTCACGCAGGAAATCTTCGCCATCCTCAAGCGGCTCAACCGCGACGAGGGCGTGACCATGCTGCTCGTCGAGCAGAACGCCGCCGTCGCGCTCGACCTCGCCGATCATGGCTATGTCATGGAACTGGGGCGCATCGTGATGTCCGACACCGCCGCCCGCCTCGCCGCCTCCGAGGATATCCAGCGCTTCTACCTCGGCCACGCCAACGAGGGCGCGCGCGGCGAGCGGCGCTGGAAGAAGCGCAAGACCTGGCGCTAGGCGGCGGGAAGGGAGACGCCCATGCTGCACGATCCATCCAAGGCTGCCGGTCAGAGGACGGTCAAGGGCGTGCGGGTCAACGCCACCCCCGGCACGCGCCCGGTCCATATCGACGGCCACGCGACGCTGCCGGCGCTGTTGCGCGACCGCTGCCGGGCGAACGGTGCGGCGACCGCGCATCGCGAGAAGCATCTGGGCATCTGGCAGAGCTTTTCTTGGGACGACTACCTGACGCAGGTGCGGCGCATCGGCATGGGGCTGCGCGCGCTGGGGCTCAGGCGCGGCGACGTGGTCGCGATCCTGTCCGAGGACAACAAGGAATGGATGTATTGCGACATGGCCGCGCAATGCATGGGCGCCGTCTCCTCGGGCGTCTACACCACCGACAGCGCCCGGCAGCTCGCCTATCTGGTGAACGACTCGCAGACCCGCTTCCTGTTTCTGGAAAACGAGGAGCAGCTCGACAAGTTCCTCGAGGTCGAGGCGCAGATGCCCTCGCTCGAGAAGGTGGTGATCTTCGACCCCGAGGGGCTGCACGCCTTCAGCCACCCGAAATGCCTGTTCCTCTCGGAGCTCTACGACCTTGGCGAGACGCATGACGACCCCGCCGCCTTCGACGCCGAGATCGACAAGGCCCGGCCCGAGGACCTGGCGGTGCTGATCTACACCTCGGGCACGACGGGCGACCCCAAGGGGGTGATGCTGACGCAGGAGAACATCCTCGCCGGGATGGAGTCGAGCCTCTACGCGCTGCCGTTCGAGAAGGGGGCCGAGCAGCTCTGCTTCCTGCCGCTGTGCCACATCCTCGAACGGCTGGTCTCGCTCTACACGCCGCTCATCGTCTCCTCGACGGTGAATTTCGCCGAAAGCCCCGAGACCGTCTTCGACAACCTGCGCGAGGTCTCGCCGCACGGCTTCGTCGCCGTGCCAAGGGTCTGGGAGAAGGTCTACAGCCGCGTCCTGATCATGGCGCAGGAGGCGACCTGGATCGGCCGCTGGGCCTTTGGCCGGGCGGTGAAGGCCGGCGAGGCGCGCGCTTCCTTCACCCTCGAGGGCCGGCCGGTGCCCGCGGGCGTGGCGCTGCGCTACCGGATCTGGGACCTGCTGGTGCTGGGCAACCTGCGCCGGCTCCTCGGCATGGACCGGCTGCGCGAGGGGGTGACCGGCGCCGCGCCGATCTCGCCCGACCTGGTGAAATGGTACCACGCGATCGGCGTGCCGCTCTACGAGGGGTTCGGCATGTCCGAGACCGCCGGCGTGGCGACGATCAACCAGCCGGGCGCGAACCGCACCGGCTCGGTCGGCCGCGCCGTGCCCGGGGTCGAGCTCCGCATCGGCGAGGCGGACGAGATCCTGGTCCGCGGGCTCAACGTCTTCCAGGGCTATCTCGGCAAGCCCGAGAAGACCGCCGAGACCTTCAGCGCGGACGGCTGGCTGAAGACCGGCGATATCGGCCGGATCGAGGACGGCTACCTCATCATCACCGGGCGGATGAAGGACATCATCATCACCGCCGGCGGCAAGAACATCACCCCGGCCGAGATCGAGAGCCGGCTGAAGTTCAGCCACTACATCTCGGACGCGGTGATCATCGGCGACCGGCGCAAGTACCTCACCGCGCTGATCATGATCGACCAGGAGAATGTCGAGAAATACGCCCAGGACCACAAGGTGCCGTTCTCCGACTTCCGCTCGCTGTGCCGCGCGCCCGAGATCACCGACCTGATCCGGCGCGAGGTCGATGCGGTGAACCGCGAATTCGCCCGCGTCGAGCAGATCAAGGACTTCCGGCTGATCGATGTCCTGCTCACCGCCGAGGACGAGGAGCTGACCGCGACGATGAAGCTCAAGCGCGCGACGGTGGAAACTCGCCACAAGGCGCTGATTGATGATATGTACTGAGTTGGGCCGACCGGCCCGTTATGGGGAGGAAACCATGCAGCACTTCAAGACACTACTGGCCGCGGGCGCGCTGGCCGCGCTGGCCACCGGCGCGGTGGCGCAGACCCGCGGCGTCACCGACAGCGAGATCCGCATCGGCGGCGCGCACGATCTCTCGGGCGTGTTCGCGGCGATCTCGACGCCGGCGGTGAACGGCGCCAATCTCTATATCGACATGGTCAACGAGGCCGGCGGCGTGCACGGGCGGCAGATCCGCTACATCGTCGAGGATCACGGCTACCAGCTGCCGCGCGCGACCTCGGCCTACAACAAGCTGATCGAGCGCGACCAGGTCTTCGCCATGCTGCTGAACCTGGGCACGCCGATGAACCTCGCGCATTATCCGCTGATGGAGCGCCGGCAGGTGCCGAACCTCCTGCCGCTGACCGCCGCGCGGCAGATCCTGCCCGACCCGCCGGGGCTGAACTTCACCATGATCGACAGCTACTGGCGCGAGATGGTCGAGGGGCTGCGCTACATCAACGAAGAGCACGGGCTGACCCGCGTCTGCTCGATGTACCTGCCGACCGATTTCGGCGAGGAGGTCGCGGCCGGCTCCAAGGACGGTGCCGAGATGCACGGGCTCACCTTCGTCGCCGAGACGACCCACCGCCCGGACGAGCAGGATTTCGTCGGCGCGCTCACCCGCCTGCGGTCCGAGGGCTGCGAGGTCGTCACCGTGGCGCTGGGCATCCGCGCCACGATCACCGTCGTCGGCACCGCCAAGCGGCTGGGCTGGGATGACGCCAAGTTCCTGGTGAGTTCCGCCGGCTTCCACGAGGCCGTGGCCGGCGTGCCGGGCGGCGTGACCGACGGGCTCTACGGCGCGGCCAGCTGGGTCGATCTGCTGGCGCGGCGCGACGATCCGGTGCCCGCCGAATTCATCGCCGCCTACGAGGAGCGCTTCGGCCACCCGGCCGGCGGTTTCGCCATGCTGGGCTATGCCGCGGCCGAGATCATGGTCAAGGCGCTCGAGGCCGCGGGGCCGGACCTGACGGTCGAGAGTTTCCTCGAGGGGATGCACTCGATCGACTACCACAACGAGTTGCTCGACACCCATATCAGCTATGCCGACGGCAGCCACCAGGGCGCCAGCACGATCACCATCTCGGTGGTCGAGGACGGGTTCTGGAGCCTGCTCGAACGGCTCTGAGCCGCGGGCGAAAGACCCTGGGGGCCGCTGCGGCGGCCCCTTTTTCGTGAGCGGCTGCCACGAATTCGTGACTTGAAGGCGGCAGGGGCCGTGGCTTAGGCGTCCTCGCCCTCCGGTCAAGGGCGGGAAGCCGGTGCTTTTTCGCGCAGCCCGGTCATCCGATCCGGCAGCGGGGCGTATTTCCCGACGTTGCTCCGATGACGGAGCGAACCAAAGGAGATACTCATGCTTCGCAAGACACTCGCTGCCACCAGCCTCGTTGCCCTGATGAGCGCGCCGGCGCTGGCCGACGGCCATGGCTCGGACATCGTCGACACCGCCATCGCCGCGGGCGACTTCACCACGCTCGTTGCCGCGGTGCAGGCCGCCGGTCTGGAGGAGACGCTGCGCGGTGAAGGCCCCTTCACCGTCTTCGCGCCGACCGACGCGGCCTTCGCCGCGCTGCCCGAGGGCACCGTCGAGGCGCTTCTGGAAGACATTCCGACGCTGACCGCGATCCTGACCTATCACGTCGTGCCGGGCGCGGTCATGTCGACCGACCTCAGCGACGGGATGACGGCCGAGACGGTCAACGGCCAGTCGGTGACCATCACCCTCGGCGAGGGCGTGCAGGTCGACGGCGCCAATGTCGTCGCCGCCGATATCGAGGCCACGAACGGCGTGATCCACGTCATCGACGCGGTGATCCTGCCCGAGTGACCCGACACCGCCGCCGCGCCCCCGCGCGCGGCGGCTTTCGCTTTCCCTGAACCGACAATTCCGAAGGAGGTTCCCATGGACCGTCGTTCCGCCCTGCGCGCCTTCGCCGCCCTCGGCGCATCCGCCGCGCTCGCGCCGCTGCCGCTGATGGCTTCGAGCCGCCGCGGCGCCGATATCGTCGATATCGCCGCCGGCAACCCCGATTTCGAGACCCTCGTCGCCGCCGTCCAGGCCGCCGGCCTCGTCGAGACGCTGAAGGGGCCGGGCCCGTTCACCGTCTTCGCGCCGACCAACGACGCCTTCGCCCGCCTGCCCGCCGGCACGGTCGAGAGCCTGCTCGAGCCCGGGAACCGCGAGACGCTGGTCAACATCCTGACCTACCATGTCGTGCCCGGCATCATCCGCGCCGAGCGCGTGGTCGGCCAGCGCGGGCGGATCGCGATGGTGAATGGCGATTTCATCCATGTCGACGGGACCGGCGACGGCGTGCGGATCAACCGCTCGGCCATGGTGACCGCGACCGATATCGCCGCCTCGAACGGGCTGATCCACGTGATCGACCAGGTGCTGCTGCCCAGCTGATCCGCGCCCGTCCGGACGCCGACGAAGGCCCCGCCGATCCTCCCCGGCGGGGCCTTTTCACGTCCGGTCACGCCAGACGGCCGGGGCGGGCGTCCGCGTGCGGACGCTTGAGCAAGCCATTGAGAAAGAACGTCAAATCGCTGGCATTAACCACAACGAAAGCTTTGGCCTGAAAGTTTCGTTGTGGTTAACGGTTCGGATTAAGTCTTGTAAATCAATGAGATGCAAGATTGCTCAAGTTTGAGCACCCTCGCCGGTCAGATATCCTCGAAACTGCCGCCGCGGCCGTGTCCGGCGGCGAAGCGCGCGGCCCCGGCGACGCCCTCGGCCAGCGCGGTGCGCACGCTCGCCCATTCGCGGCGCAGGCGGCGGGCAAGTTCCTCGGGCGCGAGCCGGGCCGAGAGGTGGTCGGCGCGCAGGCAGGCCTGGGGAAAGCGCGTCAGGCTCCCGGCCAGCGCCAGCGCCGCGTCGCAGGCCGTGCCGGCCGGGACCAGCCGGTCGGCGAGCCCGATCGCCAGCGCCTCGTCGGCCTCGACGGGGCGGCCGGTCAGGATCAGGTCGTTCGCCCGCCCCTGCCCCACGACCAGCGGCAGCCGCACCGTGCCGCCATCGACCAGCGGCACGCCCCAGCGCCGGCAGAAGACGCCCAGCTGCGCCCCCTCCGCCACCACCCGCAGGTCGCACCAGAGCGCCAGTTCCAGCCCGCCCGCGACCGCCGGCCCCTCGATCGCCGCGATCACCGGCTTCGACAGCATCAGCCGCGCCGGCCCCATCGGGCTGGCGAGCGGCTGGCCGACGGGATCCGCCCAGCCCTCGGGGATGTCGAGCCCGGCGATCCAGTCCGCGGCGGCGCCGGTCGCGGCGGCCTTGAGGTCGAACCCGGCGCAGAAGGCGCCGCCCTCGCCGGTCAGAACCGCCACGTCCACGTCCGGATTGGCCTCGAATTCCAGCATCGCCTCGTAGAGCCAGCCGGCGAGTTCCGGGTCGACCGCGTTGCGCGCCGCCGCCCGGTCGAGCGTGACCAGCCGCACCCGGCCATGCGTCTCGATGCGCAGCATCTCAGACCTCCTCGACATCCAGGACGCCGGGGATGTGCCGCAACTCGCCGCGCAGGCGCGGGGTCAGCGGCAGGTTCGCGGCGATCTCGACCTCGATCTCGCCGCCGGTCTCGGGATCGGGCACGCAGCACCAGAGCGGCCCGCGCGCCTTCCTCGGCGCCGCCGCGTCGCGATGACGGGCGAGGACCTCGGCCAGTTCGACCACCACCCCGGCCTCGCCGATGCGCAGCCTGAGCCCCGCCGCCCCGGCATCGGCGACGACCGCGTCGATCGGCTGCACCCCGCGCGCGAGCAGCTTCAGCGTGTCGGCCTCCATCACCGCCTCGACGCTCAGCACGACATTGCTGCCCGGCTCCAGATGCGCGCGCGCGGCGTCGAGCACATCGGAAAAGACGGTGACCTCGTAAAGCCCGGTCGGGTCCGAAAGCTCGACGAAGGCGAAGCGGTTGCCGCGCGCCGACTTGCGCTCCTGCCGCTTCGAGACCGCGCCGGCCATGCGCCCGACGAAGGCCGACCTTTCGGCGCGGCGCGTGACCTCGGCCAGCGTCAGCACCTCCTTGCGCCTGAGCGGGCCGGCATAGTCGTCGAGCGGATGACCCGAGAGGTAGAAGCCCACCGCCTGATGCTCGGCCGCCAGCCGCTCCATCGGCAGCCAGTCGGGGCCCGGGGCCAGGCGCGGCGGCGGCAGGTCGTCGCCGCCCGCGCCGAAGAGCGAGACCTGGTCCGAGGCCGCGGCCTCGTGCACCGCGGCGGAAAAGGCGGTGAGCGCGTCGAGGCTCTCGAAGACGCGCTTGCGGTTGCGCTCGAGCGCATCGAACGCCCCGGCGCGGGCGAGCATCTCGAGCGGGCGCTTGCCGATTCGCTTGAGGTCCACCCGGCGGGCGAAGTCGGTGAGGTCGGCGAAGGGACGCTCGCCGCGCGCCGAAGCGATCAGCTTCATCGCCTCGACGCCGACATTCTTCAGGGCACCCAGCGCGTAGACGAGCGCCCCGCCGGCGACCGAGAAGGTCGCCTCGGAGCGGTTGACGCAGGGCGGGACGACCGGGATCTCCATCCGGTCGACCTCGCGCTTGTAGACCGAAAGCTTGTCGGTC
>SLPP01000177.1 GCA_007131945.1 Paracoccaceae bacterium
CCCCTGCCCCTGCCCCTGCACCTTCGGCACTCACGGCACGCCGGCGCGGCGCAGACCGTCGAGCAAGATGTCGCGCTGCGCGGGATCGCGGAGGAAGAAGAGCCGCGAGCGCGCGAAATCGACCGTAAAGCCCGGCCGCACGCGCAGCAGCGCCGGGACGTTCGATCGCGCGGCCTCGACATCGCCCGCCGCGACCAGCCAGGCAATCAGGTTCGCCCGCGCCCAGTAATGCGCGTTGGGCACGAGCGTCGCGCTGCGCGCCCAGTAAACCGCCGCCTCCGGATCGTCGAGCAGGACATGCGCCAGCGAACGGTAGGACATGAACGCCCAGCGGAACGGATCCTGCGGGCTGAGCGCCAGCGCGCGCTCGAAGGACGGGACCGCCGCCTCGGCCCGACCGTCCGCGACAAGCGAATCGCCCAGCCCGCAATGCGACAGCGCATGGCCGGGATTGAGCGCGATCGCGGTCTCGAGCGCGTCTATGGCGAGGTCGCATTCGCCGCGCGCCAGCCGCACCCGGCCGAGCGCGAAGAAGGTGTTCGCCTCCTGGTCGTCGAGCGCGGCGCCGCGTTCGGCGAGGCGCAGCGCCTCGTCGAGATGCGCCGCATCCGTCGGCCCCTCGAAATAGACGCTGTCGAGGACCATCGCGTAGGCCAGCCTGGCATAGGGCTCGGCGAAGTCGGGTGCGCGCATGATCGCCTGGCGCATGAGCTCCTGGCAGCGATGGTTGCTCTCGCCGGAGAAACGGTAGAACTCGGCCGAGCCGAGCTGGTAGAGCTCCCACGCGCCCAGCTTGCGCGGGGACATGCGCGCAGCCTTCTGCTGCTCGGCCAGACCAAGCTCGCTCGCGATGCGCGCCGAGACGAGGTCCGCGATCTCTTCCTGCAGATCGAAGATGTCGTGCAGCTCCCGGTCGAAGCGTTCGGACCAGATGCAGCGCTGCTGCACCGCCTCGATCAGATGGACGCTGATGCGGACGCGGCCGCCGGCATGGCGCACGCTGCCGGTGACGGCGTAGTCGGCATCGAGTCGGGCGAGGATGCTGCCAAGCTCCTCGCCCGACCGGCCGAGCGCGAAGGCCGCGCTGCGGGTGATCACGCTCATCCAGCGATTGCGCGACAGCGCGTTGATGAGGTCCTCGGTGAAGCCCTCGGCGATCAGCCGGCCCCGCTCGTCCCCACCGAGGCCGGCGCAGGGCAGGATCACGATGCAGGGCCGTGCCGCCTCGGCCAGCGTCGCGGGCTCGGCATCCCTGCCAGCCGCGTGCGCTGCGGCGTCACCGTCCGCCCCGTTGCGCAGCCGGAAGCCGCGCCCGTGAACGGTGGCGATGATCCCCTGGCGCGTGCCGTCATCGCCGAGCGCCTTGCGGGCGGCGCGGACCTGGCTGCTCAGCGCCGCATCCGAAACGAACCGTCCCGGCCAGATCTCGCGGAAGATCTCGTCGCGCGTTACCGTCCGGCCGCGGTTGCGCGCCAGCAACGCGATCAGGTCGAAGGTCCGCGGCTCGAGCGCGACGGGCACCCGGTCACGGCGCAACTCGTACCGGCTGAAGTCGAGCTCGAATCCGGCGAACCGAAGCACGCCCGTCCGCTCCGGTTCGGGCCCGGTCTCCGTGCCGCTGCGCGCCATGCTTCCCGGCACGCGCAGCCCCGTCTCGGTCAGAATTGAGGCGCGTGCAACCATCGCCCCCTTTCGTTCGTCGCCGGGCAAACCGGCCGAACGTCGCGTGGCAAATTGAGGTATCTTGGTAACACAATTTCCCCGAAGGGACAACGCCGGCGCCGTGAAAGGCGCCGGCCGCGGCCTCAATCGCCGGGATTGCGCGCGCTGATCACCCAGGACGAGCTGTCCATCACGATGCCGTCCGCGTCGCGCGCCTGACGCCCGATCGCCTCGGCCAGCGCCGCCTCGATCTCGGGGCGTTTCGCCTCGGCAAGCGCGCCGGCCTCGCGGAAGACCTCGCCCGCCGGACCGATCGCCAGCTGGAAGGCGATGGCGTCCTGAACGTCGTCGCCGACGCGCACCGGCGCATCGACCCGCTTGAAGCCGATATCGGTGTAGCCGGCGATCTCCATCATCTTGCGCACGGTCTCGGGGTCCGACATCGAGAACGGGCCGGGCCCGCAGGTACGCGCGTCCTCGCCCGGCGGCGGCAGGTAGCGCAGCACGATCTCCTTGGCCATCGACAGCCACGGATTGTCGGCCGGCTCGCGCCAGACGATGTGCACCATCCGCCCGCCGGGCCGCAGCGCCTTGCGCATGTTGCGCAACCCGGCCACGGGATTGGCGAAGAACATGGTGCCGAATCGCGAGAAGACGAAATCGAACGCGCCCTCGGGCAACGCCATCTCGGCATCGCCGCGCATGAAGCCGACATTCGTCAGCCCGGCTTCTTCCAGATCGGCCGCGGCCTCGGCGAGGAAGGCGTCGCAGCAATCGATGCCCACCACCTCGCCCTCGGGACCGACGATGCGGGCGAGCTTCATCGCCGTATCGCCCCAGCCGCAGCCGACGTCGAGCACGCGGTCGCCCGCCTTGACCGGCAGTTCCGGAAAGACCGCCTCGCTGTGATAGGTCAGCCCGCCCACCAGAACGTGCCGGAAGCGGGTGAACTTCGGGGCAAGCACCTCGTTCCAGAACCTGACGAACTCGGTGTCCTCCTGTCTGTTCGTGACGGGGATTTCGGCCATGCTCATGTGGGTCCTCCTGGCTGAAATTCGGTCGCACGGCAGAGCGGTGCGATCTCGCAGGCAGACCCTACCGATCGCCGCGGCGCGGTGCTTGAGGGTTTCCTGATGTTTTCCTGATCTTTGGCCGGGGCTCCACCGCCGTCGCGGCAACGATCGCCGGGCGGATCCGGGCTCATGAAATACGCACATATTCCCCATCTTTCCCTCAGGCGCAGCCCGTCCGTCTTGCCGAAGCCACGTGCAGGCGGGTGCCGCGAGCCCCCGGCGGCTCGGCCGCCGCGCGCCGGCAGCCCGCCATCGCCGTTGACACCCGCGACCGGGCGCCGTTACCTCGCCGCCACCCCGCCGCGAGGATCGGTCGATGCAAAACCAGGGCGCCGGCGAGCCCGGCCTGCAAGGACGTCCCCAGACGCTCGTCGCCGTGATCGCGGCGGCGCTTCTCGTCCTCGGCGCGCTCTACGTGGCGCGCGCCACCGGGTTGCGCCTCGCCGCCCTCTGGCTGGTCGGCGGGGCGCTCGGCTTCGCGCTCTACCATGCCGCCTTCGGCTTCACCGGCGCCTATCGGGCGCTGTTCCTCACCGGGCGCAGCGGCGCGGTGCGCGCACAGATGCTGATGCTCGCCGTCGCCGTCGCGATCTTCTTTCCCGCCCTCGAGGCCGGCAGCCTCTTCGGCGCGCCGGTGCGCGGCTTCGTCTTCCCGGCCGGGCTCGAGGTCGCGATCGGCGCCTTCCTCTTCGGGATCGGGATGCAGCTCGGCGGCGGCTGCGCCTCGGGCACTCTCTACTCGACCGGCGGCGGCGACACGCGCACCGCGATCACGCTGGTCTGCTTCGTCGCCGGGATGACGCTCGGCGCCTGGGACATCGAACGCTGGGCGGTGCTGCCGCAACTGCCGCCGATCTCGCTGCCGCAGAGCCTCGGCCTCTGGCCCGCGCTGGCGCTCAATCTCGGGATCTTCGCCCTGATCGCCTGGGCCGCGGCGGCGCGCGAGCGGCGGATGCGAGGCTCGGTCGAGCCGATCTTCCGCTGCGAGGGGCGCGCCTTCCTGACCGGTCCCTGGCCCTTCGCCTGGGCGGCGCTGGCGTTGGCGCTGCTCAATGCCGCGACGCTGGTCCTCGCCGGGCGCCCCTGGGGCATCACCCAGGCCTTCGCCACCTGGGGCGCGCTCGTCGCCGAGGCTGCCGGCCTCGCCGATCCGGTCTGGTGGGTCTACTGGGAGGACCCGACGCGCGTCGATCTCCTGCACCGCCCGCTGGTGCGGGACGCGACGACGCTGATGAATGTCGGCCTGATCGTCGGCGCCGGGCTCGCCGCCGCGCTCGCGGGGCGTTTCGCGCCCGGCTGGCGGATCGGCTGGCGCCCGCTCCTGGCGGCGATCCTCGGCGGGCTGATGCTCGGCTACGGCGCGCGCATGGCCTTCGGCTGCAACATCAGCGCCTTCTTCTCGGGCGTCGCCTCGGGAAGCTTGCATGGCTGGCTCTGGATCCTCGCGGCGCTGCCGGGGAACTGGCTGGGCATCCGCCTTCGGCCGATGTTTTCCCTGCCGACGTGACAGAACCGGAACGAAGTTCCGTCCCAGCGCAGCAATTAGGAATGGAAACGGACGCCTGTCCTGACTAGATAAGGCGTAAAGCAGATCAACGTTTGGCGGGAGGCCAGATGATGAAGAAACTCGGACTTGCCATCGTGGTCGGTTCGGCCCTCAGCGGGCCGATGCCACTGATGGCCCACGAACCGGTCACGCCGCTGATCGCGCAGGCCTGCGCCGGGTGCCACGGCCAGTCCGGCGAAGGCCTGGGCGCTGTGCCACGGATCGCCGGCAAGGACCGCGCGGTCTTCATCGCCACCTGGGAGGCGTTTCGCGCCGGCGAAAAGCCGGCGACGATCATGAACCGCATCGCGCCCGGCTATACCGAAAGCGAGGTCGCCGCGCTCGCCGACTACTTCTCTGCCTTGAGGGCCGAACCATGACCCGCCTGACCCGTCGCAGCTTCGCCACATTCCTCGGCGCCTCGGCCCTGACGCTCGCCGCGCCGGCGACCTTGCGCGCGCAGACCGGCCCGCGCCTTCTGGTCATCGGCGGCGGCTTCGGCGGCGCCTCGGCCGCCCGCTTCGCCCGCATGGCCTATCCCGAGGTCGCGGTGACCCTGGTCGAGCCCTGGCCCACCTTCATCACCTGCCCCTATGGCAACCTGATCCTCGGCGGCAAGCAGACCCTGCCCCGGATCACCCATTCCTACGACGGGCTGCGCGCGCGCGGGGTCAATGTGGTGCAGGACCGCGCGATCGAGATCGACGCCGACGCCAAGAGCGTGCGCCTCGCCGGCGGCGCGGTGCTGGGCTACGACAAGCTGATCCTCTCGCCCGGCATCGCCCTGCAATGGGGCGCGATCGAGGGCTATGACGAGGCCGCGGCCGAGGTCTTCCCGCATGCCTGGATGGGCGGCGACGGCTCGCAGATCACCAATCTTCGCCGCCAGCTCGAGGCCCTGCCCGAGGGCGGGGTTGTCGGCCTCGCCATCCCCGCCAACCCGTTCCGCTGCCCGCCCGGCCCCTACGAGCGGATCTCGATGATCGCGCACTATCTCAAACAGGCCAATCCCCGCGCCAAGATCCTCGCCCTCGACGCCAAGGAGGGCTTCTCCAAGCAGGGCCTCTTCCAGGACGGCTGGGCCGAGCTCTACGGCGACATGATCGAATGGGTGCCGGGCAACCTCGACGGCCGGATCGTCCGCGTCGATACCGAGAACAGGCTCTTCATCAGCGAGTTCGGCGAGGAGCACCGCGTCGATGTCGGCAACGTGATCCCGCCGCAATCCGCCGCCACCATCGCCATTGACGCCGGCCTTGCCGACGAGACCGGGTGGGTGCCGATCGACCCGCGGACCTTCGCCGCGCGGGCGGCAAGCGACATCCATGTCATCGGCGATGCCACGATCGCGCCGCCGATGCCGAAATCCGGCTATGTGGCGAACTCGACCTCGAAGGTGGCCGTCGCCGCGGCGCTCTCCGAACTGACCGGGCGGGCGGCGCCGGAGGATCCGGTCTTCTTCAACACCTGCTACAGCCATGTCGGCGCCGATTACGGCATCTCCGTCGTCGGCGTCTACCGCGTGACCGAGGACGGCATCGTCGAGACGCCGGATTCGGGCGGGATCTCGCCGCGCGGCCCGCTGTCCGATCTTGCCGAGCAGCGCCGCCTCGAGGCGGTCTATGCCGACGGCTGGTACGCCAGCATCACCCGCGATATGTTTTCCTGAGCCAGAAGGGGTGGAGGCGCATTCATGAGACTCGACCGGCGAGCCGTCCTGACCGGCACCGCGGCACTGATGACCGTGAGCGTGCTGCCGAAATCCTTCGCGTCGGCGGCGATCGACGACAGCGTGGCGCGCTGGCTGGCACAGATCCTCGGGCCGCGCGGCGAAGAGCCCACCTTCGACAGCACCGAGCACAGCTTCGACGACATCCTCAGCGGCCAGCCGATCGAGGAGGGCGGCATCGCGCTCGACGTGCCGAACGTGGCCGAGAACGGCGCGCAGGTGCCGATCACGATCCATGTCGACAGCCCGATGACCGAGGACGACCACGTCACCGCGATCCACATCGTCGCCACCCGCAACCCGACGCCCGGCATCGGCACCTTCCGGCTGACCCCGGCCCTCGCCCGGGCCGAGGTCACGACCCGCATCCGTCTGGCCGAGGGGCAGGAGATCCTCGTCCTCGCCGAGCTGTCGGACGGCCGCGTGCGCCGCGTCGCGGCCGAGATCGCCGTGACCCTCGGCGGCTGCGCGACCTGAGGAGGAAGACCCATGTCCACCCCCCGCATCCGCCTGCCCCGCAGCGCCGCCCCCGGCGAGGTGATCGAGGTGCGCACGCTGATCGACCATCCGATGATCACCGGCCTCTCCTCGCCCGAGCCGCGCGACATGCTCGAGCGCTTCGAGGTGACGGTGAACGGCGCCTTCGTCTTCGGCTACGATTTCGAGAACGGCAGCTCGGCCAACCCGACCTTCACCTTCCATCTGCCGCTCGACGAAACGAGCGACTTCGTCTTCACCTGGACGCACGAGGACGGCCACACCTTCGTCGCCGAGGGACAGGTCCGCGTCGGCTGAGCGCGTCGGCCTAGATCCCGCTTCGCGGCGCCGTCCTCAGCGCGGCGCGAACCTGCCGATCGGGATCTTCAGATAGACATGTCCGTCCGCCTCGGGCTCCGGCAGGCGACCGCCTCGAATGTTCACCTGCAGCGCGGCGAGCATGCGGGTCGGCAAGGTCAGGGTGGCGTCGCGCGCCTCCCGGTTGCGAATGAACTCCGCCCTGTCGATCCCGTCCCGGACATGGATGTTGCGCGCCCGATGCTCGGCCACGGTAGCCTCGAATTGCGGCGCCGCGTCCTCGTCGGGATAGTCGTGCCCGACGAAGAGACGGGTCTCCGCCGGCAGCTCGAGGATCGCGCGGATCGAATCCCACAGCGCCTCGGACGAGCCGCCGGGAAAGTCGGCGCGGCTCGTGCCGCTTTCGGGATACATCAGCGTGTCGTGGACGAAGGCCGCGTCGCCCGCGACATAGGTGATCGAGGCGAGCGTGTGGCCGGGCGAGAACATCACCCGCACCGGGATCTCGCCGACCCTGA
>SLPP01000312.1 GCA_007131945.1 Paracoccaceae bacterium
GCCCCGGCTGGGGCCAGGACAGAAGCCTGCGCGCCGAACTGCAGGACCGCATCACCCGGATCGACGACGAACTCCGCGCCACCCGCGACACGCTCGCCACCCTGCGCCGCATCGCCGCAGACGGCGCGAGATACGTCGTCACCGACCACGATGCCGGCGATGCCCGGAGCCTCGACGACGCCCTGCGCCGGGGTGTCGCCATCACCTTCGCAACCCGCGATCAGGCCATCGCCGCCGTGACCTTCTTCTACCTCTTCACCCGCAGCGAGGCGCGGCCCTTCGACGCCGACGAACTGGCCGACGTGATCCGCCGCTATGTCCGCGAGGACCGCCGCGGCGATGCCCGCATCCGCCAGCTGGAAATCCGCATCGCCGACCTCGAACGCCGCCGGGAGGATCTCCAGCGCCAGCTTGCCGAGCTGGACGAACGCCCCGCCGGCACCGGCGCGTGCGTGCGGCTCATCCAGGTCGATCATCGGGTGATAAACGAAAACCGTCCGCACCCCGCCCCAAGGGTCAGCATCGGCGAGGGTGGCGGCAGCGTCCAGGGCCCGCGCGGCGCGACCCGATGGACCGCGCCGCCCGGCCGCATCTGTATCGGCGACCGCTTTCGCGTCACGCTGAGCGTCGACAACCACGACGTCGACCCGCGCAACTACTTCTATCGTGTGGGCAGCGTCATGCTGGTTCCGCATGCTGGCGGCCGTGCGATCGCATTCGCGGGATGCAGCGATCCCGAGCTTGGCAGCGGAGAACTGAGCGTTCGAGGCGACGAGCCGGGGCGCAGCGTCACCTGCGAATACGTCATCAACAGCTTCGCGACGGCACGGCTCCACCCCGAGCCGATGTTCACCGTGCAGAACTCGAACAGGGAAGCCGCGAGCGCGCATGCACGCTACTACTACATCCCCGACTGAGACACCTCTGCCCGGGGTCGCACTGGCCCCGGGCGACGCGCCCATGCACCATTGACCGGCCCCGGTTTCCGCCGCATATGCCGGGGCATGACCGAGCTCTCGCGCATCCGCAACTTCTCGATCGTGGCGCATATCGACCACGGCAAGTCCACGCTGGCCGACCGGCTGATCCAGCTGACCGGCACCGTGGCCGAACGCGACATGAAGGAGCAGTTGCTCGACGCGATGGACATCGAGCGCGAGCGCGGCATCACCATCAAGGCCAACACCGTGCGCATCGAATACCCCGCGCGCGACGGGCAGACCTACATCCTCAATCTCATCGATACGCCCGGCCATGTCGACTTCGCCTACGAGGTCAGCCGAAGCATGCGCGCGGTCGAGGGCTCGCTGCTGGTCGTGGACGCGAGCCAGGGGGTCGAGGCGCAGACGCTGGCCAATGTCTACCAGGCCATCGACGCCGACCACGAGATCGTGCCGGTGCTCAACAAGATCGACCTGCCGGCGGCCGAGCCCGAGCGCGTCAAGGAGCAGATCGAGGACGTGATCGGGCTCGACGCCTCGGACGCGATCCCGATCTCGGCCAAGTCCGGCCTCGGCATTCCCGAGGTGCTGGAGGCGATCGTCCACCGCCTGCCGCCGCCGAAGGGCACCCGCGACGCGCCGCTCAAGGCGATGCTGGTCGACTCGTGGTACGACCCCTATCTGGGCGTCGTCGTGCTGATCCGGGTCATGGACGGCGTCATCCGCAAGGGCGACAAGATCAAGATGATGCAGACCGGCGCGACCTATGGCGTCGACAAGCTGGCCGTGCTCAAGCCGGCCATGGTCGACATCGCCGAGCTCGGCCCGGGCGAGATCGGCGTCTTCACGGCGTCCATCAAGCAGGTGCGCGACACCCGCGTCGGCGACACGATCACGCACGAGAGGAAGCCCTGCGCCGCGCCGCTGCCCGGCTTCAAGCCGGCGCAGCCGGTGGTCTTCTGCGGCCTCTTTCCCGTCGACGCCGCCGATTTCGAGGACCTGCGCGACGCGATCGAGAAGCTGGCGCTGAACGACGCGAGCTTCACCTACGAGATGGAGACCTCGGCCGCGCTCGGCTTCGGCTTCCGCTGCGGCTTCCTCGGGCTCCTGCATCTCGAGGTCGTGCGCGACCGGCTCGAGCGCGAATACGACCTCGACCTGATCACCACGGCGCCCTCGGTCGTCTACCATGTCCGGATGCGCGACGGCACGATGCTGGAGCTCCACAACCCCGCCGACATGCCCGACCTGACGCATGTCGACCATATCGAGGAGCCGCGCATCAAGGCCACGATCATGGTCCCCGACGAGTATCTGGGCGACGTGCTGAAACTCTGCCAGGACCGGCGCGGCATCCAGGAGGAGCTGACCTATGCCGGCTCGCGCGCCATGGTGGTCTACGACCTGCCCTTGAACGAGGTCGTCTTCGACTTCTACGACCGGCTGAAATCGGTCACCAAGGGCTACGCCAGCTTCGACTACGCGATCACCGGCTACCGCGAGGACCACCTCGTCAAGATGACGATCCTGGTCAACGAGGAACCGGTGGACGCGCTGTCGATGATGGTCCACCGCGACCGCGCCGAGTTGCGCGGCCGGGCGATGTGCGAGAAGCTCAAGGACCTGATCCCGCGGCACATGTTCAAGATCCCGATCCAGGCAGCGATCGGCGGCCGGGTGATCGCCCGCGAGACGATCGCCGCGCTGCGCAAGGACGTCACCGCCAAATGCTACGGCGGCGACGTCACGCGCAAGAAGAAGCTGCTGGAAAAGCAGAAGGCCGGCAAGAAGAAGATGCGCCAGTTCGGCCGCGTCGAGATCCCGCAGCAGGCCTTCATCAACGCGCTGAAGATGGACAGCTAGGCCTCGGCCGCGCGGATCAGACCTCGACCGCCAGGGCCTCCTGCGCGCCGACGCCGAAGACACGCTTGTAGCGTTCGATCTGGTCGGGCGGGCCCATCGCCTTGTTGGGATTGTCGCTCAGCTTGACCGTTGGCCTCCCGTTCGCCGCGGCGGCCTTGCAGACCAGGCTGAAGGGCGCGAGCCGGTCGTCGCGGGTCAGGCCGCGGAAGTCGTTGGTGAGCAGCGTGCCCCAGCCGAAGCCGACCTTCACCCGGCCGGAGAACTGCGCCTGCAGGGTCTCGATCCGGTCGACGTCGAGCCCGTCGGAGAAGATGATCAGCTTCTCGCGCGGGTCCTCGCCGCGCTCCTGCCACCAGCGGATGGCGATCTCGGCCCCCGTGGCGGGATCGCCGGAATCGATGCGCACGCCGGTCCAGCCGGTCAGCCAGTCGGGGGCGCGGCGGAAGAACTGCGCGCTGCCGAACGTGTCGGGCAGGATGATGCGCAGATTACCCGAATGCTCCTCGTGCCAGTCCTCGAGGACGCGGTAGGGCGCGGCGGCGAGTTCCTCGTCGCTGTCGGCGAGCGCGGCGTAGACCATGGGCAGTTCGTGCGCGTTGGTGCCGATCGCCTCGAGGTCGCGGCGCAGCGCGATGCGGCAGTTCGAGGTGCCGATGAAGGCCTCGCCCAGCCCCTCGACCAGCGCCTGCACGCACCAGTCCTGCCAGAGGAACGAGTGCCGCCGTCTGGTGCCGAAATCGGCCAGCCGCAGCCCCTCGATCCGCTTCAGCCGTTCGATCTTCTCCCACAGTTTCGCCATGGCGCGGGCGTAGAGCACCTGCAGTTCGAACTTGCCCATGTCCTTCAGGACCGCACGCGAGCGCAGCTCCATCAGCACGGCGAGCGCCGGGATCTCCCACAGCATCACCTCGGGCCAGGCGCCCTCGAAGGTCAGTTCATACTGGCCGTCGCGCTTTTCCAGATGGTAGGACGGCAGGCGCAGGTTCTCGAACCATTCCATGAAATCGGGGCGGAACATCTGCCGCTTGCCGTAGAATGTGTTGCCCCTCAGCCAGGTGCTCTCGCCGCGGGAAAGGGTGAGCGAGCGGACATGGTCGAGCTGCTCGCGCAGCTGGCCCTCGTCGATGAGCTCGGCAAGGCGGATGCGCCTGGTGCGGTTGATCAGGCTGAAACTGACGCGCGTGTCGGGATTGTTGCGAAACACCGACTGGCACATCAGGAGCTTGTAGAAGTCGTTGTCGATCAGCGAGCGCACGATCGGATCGATCTTCCAGTTGTGGTTGTGCACGCGGGTGGCGATATCGACCATCGGCGGGCCTCCGTTCAGGGCGTCCGGACCGTTCTACAGGCTGGGCCGGCAGGCGCAAAGGGGCGGCTTGACAGCGCCGGGGGCGACCGGGATACCCGTTGCAGGAAGGGGGCCGGATGGCGGATCGGATCGGGGTGATCGGCGCGGGCGCCTTCGGCACGGCGCTTGCCGTGGCGCAGGCCGCCCCGGCGCGCGAGATCGTGCTCTGGGCGCGCGACCGGGCGGCGGCCGCGGCGATGGCCGAACGGCGCGAAAACGCCGCGCGGCTGCCGGGGGTCGCCCTGCCCGCCGGGGTCGTGCCGACGGCCGAGTTCGACGCGGCGCTGGCCGATGTGCTGTTGCTGGCGGTGCCGACGCAGAGCCTGCGCGGGCTCCTGGCGGCGCATGCCGACGCCCTGCGCGGGCGCATGCTGGTCGCCTGCTGCAAGGGGGTCGAGCTGGGCACCGGGCGACTGCCGAGCGAGGTGATCGCCGAGGTCGTCCCCGAGGCACGCGCCGCCGTGCTGACCGGCCCCAGCTTCGCCGCCGATATCGCCCTGGGCAAGCCGACCGCGCTGACGCTGGCGATGTCCGGCCCGGGCGGCGAGGCGCTACAGGCGGCGCTCTCGACGCGCAGCCTGCGGCTCTATCTGAGCGACGACCTGATCGGCGCGCAGCTCGGCGGGGCGCTGAAGAACGTCGTCGCCATCGCCGCCGGGATCACCATGGGCGCAGGGCTGGGCGAGAGCGCGCGGGCGGCGCTGATGACCCGTGGTTTCGCCGAGATGACGCGCTTCGCCGAGGGCCGGGGCGCGGAAAGCGAGACGCTGCACGGGCTCTCGGGACTGGGCGACCTGGTGCTGACCTGCACCTCGGAGAAGTCGCGCAACTACCGCCACGGGCTGGCCCTGGGTGCCGGCCGGCCGCCCGAGGAGGGCAAGACCGTCGAGGGGGTGGCGACGGCGCGGGCGCTGGCCGCGGCAGCGAGCGCGGACATGCTGCCGGTCACGGCGATGGTGGCGGCACTCCTCGACGGGCGGGTGACGCTGGCCGAGGCGGTGGAGCTTCTGCTCAGCCGGCCGCTGAAGCGCGAGCGCGGCTGACCGGTCCGGCGCGGGCGACGTGGTTAACGAGGTCTTCCGGCAGGGCGCGGCGGGAGGCGTGCGGTTGCTGGGAATCCGAACTCAAATCCCTGTTCTCGCAGCATTTTCGCCTGCCAGAAAGCGTCTGGCAGGCGTATGGCAGTCCGGCCACCGGACGCGGGATCGGGGCGGCTTCGGGGTTGAATTGAACGCCCGTTCAGCCGAGACTGCGGCATGGCCCGCAAACCCGGTTCCCGCGCCGAGATCACCGAGCCGCGCCTGCGCGCGGCGGCACTGAAGCTCTTTGCCCGCCATGGCTACGCCGCGGTCTCGATGCGCCAGATCGCGCGCGAGGTGGGGCTGCAGGCCGGCGCGCTTTATCAGTATATCAGCGACAAGCAGGGGCTGCTTTTCGACCTGATGCGCGGGCATATGGAGGAGCTGCTTTCCGCCTGGGGGGCGAGCCGGCCTCCGGCGGGCGACGCGCTCGCCCGGCTGGAGCATTTCGCGCGCTTCCACATCCGCTTCCACGCCGCGCGCGCCGACGCGGTCTTCGTCTCCTACATGGAGCTGCGCAACCTCAGCCCCGGGAACTTCGCCGCGATCGAGGCGCTGCGCCGGCGCTACGAGGCCGAGCTGGAGGCGATCCTGCGCGCGGGCCAGGACGAAGGAACAATGCGCCTGCCCGACACGCGGCTGGCAGCGATGGCGCTGATCGCCATGCTCACCGGCGTCAACACCTGGTTCCGCGAGGGCGGCCGGCTGAGCCGCGCCGAGGTCGAGGACATCTACGTCGACATGGTGCGCAAGGCTGTCGGGGCGTGACGGGGCGGAGAGCCGGTCGGATCGGAACAGCGGGCGGGTCCGAGGATGCTTGCAACCGGGACTTTCGGCGCGCATGCTTCCGTCATGCGCCTCGCATTTGCCGATTGCGAACTGGACCTCGAGGCTTACGCATTGCGTCGAGCCGGCGAGGTGATCCGGGTCGAGCCACAGGTCTTCGACCTGCTGAAGGTCCTTGCGATGAAGCCCGGGGCGGTGGTGTCGAAGGACGAGCTGGTCGAGGCCGTCTGGGGCGGGCGTATCGTTTCCGACGCCGCGATCAGCTCGCGGATCTCGGCAGCGCGGGCCGCTGTCGGCGACAATGGCAGCGACCAGTCCATCATCCGCACCGTGGCGCGCCGCGGCTTTCAGATGGTGGCGCGCGTCGCCGTGACCGGTGCCGCGGCGGCGGATGCGACACGTCGTCAGGTCATCCGGTACGCGACCGCGCCGGACGACAGCAGCCTTGCCTGGTCATCTGCCGGCGCCGGACCGCCGGTCCTCTATGCCTGGCATCACCTGAGCCATCTGGAGCTGGACTGGACGAGCAACCTGCTGAGCCCCGCCTTCGTCGCGCTGGCCGAGCATCACAGCCTGATCCGCTATGACATCAGGGGAGCCGGGCTGTCGGACCCGATGCGGCCCGGGGACACGATCGACAGCCATGTGGCAGACATGGAGGCCGTGGCCGATGCCGCCGGGCTCGCGCGGTTTCCGATCATCGCCACGCTGCAGGCCGCGGCGGTGGCGATCCGGTTCGCGGCACGGTTCCCCGATCGCGTGTCGCGCCTGGTGCTTCACACCCCCTACGCGCGCGGCCGCGCCATTCGTGAAGGCGCACCGGCCGCGGCGGAGCACGATCCGTTCATCGCGCTTCTCGGGAGCGGGGGCTGGGGCGACCCGGCCAACGGCTTCATGCGCGCCTGGGCGACCATGGTCCTGCCGATGGCATCCGCCGACGAGACGACCGAGTTGATCCGCCTGATCGCCCAGTCGAGCCCGGCGGCGGCCGCGCTGCAGCATCGGAACCTGATCGACCGCTTCGACGTGTCCGGGGATCTGCCGCGTGTCCGGGCCCCGACGCGCGTGATCCATGCCCGGCTCTGTCCGATCCACCCGGTCGCCGAGGGACGAAAGGTGGCGGCCGGCATTCCCGCCGCCGAGTTGGTGGAAGTGGACAGCTCGAACACCTTCCTGATCGGCAGCGACCCCGCCTTCGCGCGCGTGATGGCCGAAACGCTCGACTTCCTCGCGCAGGAGGACATGCCGCGCGCCGGATAGGGGCGAGGGCCGCACCCGGCGAGAACGCGCC
>SLPP01000094.1 GCA_007131945.1 Paracoccaceae bacterium
CCCCTGCGCCCCCTCGGCCCGCCGGTCGAGCCCGGCCACAGCGCGCACTGGGTCAGCCCCGATCGCGCCGCCGAGATGGTCGGCAATCCCGGCGATGCCGCCTTCGTCAGGCAGGTGATGCGAAATCTTCTGGCCTGAACGCCACCGATCTGGTATCAAACGCAAAAACAAGACGGGCAGTCGGGACATGTGGGCAATTCGAGCGGGTCTTTCGGCGCTGCTGCTGGCGATTCTCGCGGCGTGTTCAAGCGCCCCCAGCGGGCCGCGCTTCCTCACCTATGACGGGCCGGAGGTGACGCGCGTCATCGTCCAGAAGGAGGAACGCTGGCTGCACCTGATGCATCACGACCAGGTGCTGCAGAGCCATCGCGTGTATCTGGGCGGCAGTCCCAACGGGCACAAGGAACAGCGCGGCGACAGCCGCACGCCCGAGGGCAACTACTATATCGACCGGCGCAACCCGCGCTCGCGTTTCCACCTCTCGCTCGGCATCTCCTATCCGAACGAGGATGACATCGCCTTTGCCAGGCAGAACGGCGTCGATCCCGGCGGCGACATCTTCATCCACGGCCGCGGCCCGTATTTCCAGCGCGTGAACGGCGACTGGACCGAGGGCTGCATCGCCGTGACCGATGCCGAGATCGAGGTGATCTACGCCATGGTCCGCGACGGCACGCCGATCACCATCCTGCCCTGACGCGCCCGAACGCAGCCCCGCGGCACCCGGTCCGGTGGTTTCCATCGGGTTAACCGGATTGATGTTTGCCTGTCATATCAGCAGCTTGCTTGCCCTGCGCAAGTTGCGCACCCCGCGCCTGCGCGTCGGTTCGCACCCGGCGGGGCCAGGGCCTGTGCCGCCCGGCTCAGAACGCGGCCAGCGGCCCCGGTCCGGCGCGCCCGGTGGTCAGCGCCCACCACAGCTTGCCGTTCGGCTCCTGGTGCCAGGCGAAGCCGATCTCGTTCATCTGCGGATCGAGCAGCAGCCCGCGCGTCTCGCGCGCCTCGAGCCAGGCGGTGAGCGTCTCGAGCTCGGTCTCGAAGGTCTCCGAGACCAACTCGCCCAGGAAGCGCCCCGGATAGCCCGCACGGTTCGCCCGGTCGAGCGGCGAGGAACCGTCCGAGCCGAAATGCCAGGGCCGCTGCTGGCGTGCCATGTCGCGCGCATGCACCGCGGCGGCCGCCGTCAGCCGGTCGTTGAGCTCGACCGGCCGCAGGCCGCGCCGGGCGCGCGCGGCGTTGATCCCGTCGCGCATCCGCGCCTGGATGCGCGGCCCGTCCGAGGGGGCGATCCGGTAGACCGTCGGCACCGGCCTTCCGTCCGGCCCCATGCGCATCGCGGTATTCGTCGGCCCGCAGGCAGCCAGCGCGGCCGCGGCGACGGTCAGAAGAGGCAGGATCGACTTGGTCATGACGGTACCCTGAAGAGGACGTGCAGAACGGACGAACGTGGACGGATTCGCAGGCCTTACCGGCAAGCGCTCCGAAGTTCAAACCCAACTCGGCGTGATGGGTTCCGAAAAAGTTGCCGTGGCGGCGGATTTGCCATAGACTTCAAGGGTTCCGGCTTCGGGGGATGCAGGGAATGGGCAACAGTTCGACGCCGCGCCTGAACCGGCGCCTTTTCCTGGCGGCGGGAACGGCGGCCGGGGGCATGCTGGCGGCGCCGGCGCTGGCGCGGGTCAACACGGCGGGGCCGGAGGATCCGGGCACCGCGACCCGCAACATCATGGGCTTCACCGCGCGGCGCTGGCGCGACCATTTCTCCAGCCTGCGCGGCGGCGCGATCCTGTGCGACACGCAGAGCCGCTGCGTCCATTTCTGGTCCGAGGACCAGAGCGTCTACCGCCTCTATCCCTCCTCGGTGCCGATGACCGACCAGATGACGCGGCGCGGGCGCACGCGCGTGGTGCAGAAGGTCGTCGGGCCGAGCTGGTCGCCGACGCCGAACATGCGCCGGCGCAATCCCGAATGGCCGGCCTACGTCCCGCCCGGACCCGACAACCCGCTGGGAACGCACGCGCTCTACCTCTCGTGGCAGTATTACCGGGTGCATGGAACGAATGACGACCGCAAGATCGGCCGGCGCGCGTCGAACGGCTGCATCGGGCTCTACAACCACCATATCGAGGAGCTTTTCGGCTATGCCCGCCTGGGCACACAGGTGTTGCTAATTTGACGACAAGCCGGGGAAAGACACCGAGGCTGTGGACAACACCCGTTGCATTTTGCGGGGTCCGGTGTTTTCAGAAATAGGACGATCTGTCGTCTTGAATGCCCTGCAACGGCAGGGTCTCCGCAAGGATGCCGCGCAATAAACTGGAGGTTGACATGAAGAAACTCGCTCTCGCCGCACTGTTCGCCGCCGTCGGCACCGCCGCCATGGCCGGCGCGCTGGCCGATCCGATCATCGAGCCCGAAGTCATCGTCGAGCATTCGACGGCCTCGGCGGCCGCGGTGATCATCCCGATCCTCGTGCTCGTCGCCGCCGCGATCGCGCTGCGCTGATCCGCGTCCCCCGGGACCGAAGACGGGGCGAGGGTCGGACCCTCGCCCCGTTTTCATTCGCGCCGGGTTCCGGCCGGGTTCCGACTGTCCCCCGGGTTCCGACTGTGCCCGGCGTTGCGCGACCGGAGCCGCCAGCGCCCGCAAGCCCCATGCCGCCCGCAACAAAAGTTTCATTGCGGTTAACCGCGCCGATTGATACCGTGATTTCAACGACTTGCCGAAGCGTCCAACCTTGGACGCCTGCCGGTTTCCCGGCCAGAGCCGCCCGTTTCAGCCGGTCCAGCCCCCGAGGTTTTCCTCGATCACGGCGCAGAGCGCGTCGACATGCGCCGCCCCGTCGTTGAGGCAGGGGATATAGGTGAACTGCTCGCCCCCCGCCTCCTCGAAGCTCTCGCGGATCTCCTCGTTGATCTCCTCCAGCGTCTCGATGCAGTCGGCCGAGAAGGCCGGCGCGATGACCGCCAGCCGCTTCACCCCCTGCCGCGCCAGCTCGGCCACGTGATCGACGGTGTAGGGCCTGAGCCACTCCTCCGAGCCGAAGACCGACTGGAAGGTGGTCTGAATCTTCTCCTCCTCCCAGCCCAGCCGCTCGCGCAGCAGCCGCGTGGTCTTGGCGCACTGGCAGTGATAGGGATCGCCCTCCATCAGGTAGCGCTTCGGCATCCCGTGATACGAGGCGACCAGCACCTCCGGCTTCTCCCCGGCCGCCTTCCAGGCGGTTTCGACCGACTGCGCCAGCGCCTCGATGTAGCGGGGATGGTCGAAATAGGGCGCGACGGTGCGCGCGGCGGGCTGCCACTTCTCCTTCATCAGCGCGCGGAAGAACTGGTCGCAGGCGGTGGCCGAGGTGGCGCCGGCGTAATGCGGGTAGAGCGGGAAGAACAGGATCCGCTCGCACCCCGCCGCGACCAGCGCGCGGACCTTCGATTCGGTCGAGGGATTGCCGTAGCGCATGCAGAAATCAACCACGACCTCGTCGCCGAACCGCGCCGCCATCCGCTCGGCGATCTTCGCCGTCTGGTCCCTGGTGATCGTCATCAGCGGGCTTTCGCCCTTGTCGTGGTTCCAGATCGACTTGTAATTCGCCCCCGAGGTGAAGGGCCGCTTGGTCAGGATGATCAGCTGCAGGAGCGGCTGCCATTTCCACGCCGGGTAGTCGATGACCCGCTTGTCGGACAGGAACTCGTTCAGATAGCGCCGCATCGACCAGTAATCGTAGTTGTCCGGCGTGCCGAGATTGGCAAGCAGGATGCCGGTCCTCGCCCGCGCGACCGGCGGATGGTCGGCCGGCGCGTGTTCGAGCCGGCCGGTGCCGGGCGTGTCCCTGTGCACCGGGCAGGCCTCGGCGCCCGGGGTGGCGGATTTCTGGTCGGGCTGTGCATCGAGCATGGCTGGCATGGTCCTTGGAAACCTCCGGCTGAGATAGCGGCCACGACCGCGGGTTCAATCCTCCGCGCCGCCGACCGGGCGGGGCGCGGGTTCGAGCGGGATCTCGGCGGTGCCCAGCGCCTCGGCCAGCCGGGCCGTGGCCGAACCCGGACGCAGGGGTTTCGGCTGGCTTGCGGCCGGGGCCCAGCCGGTCAGGTAAAGCGTCTCGACCGTCGCCTGCAGCCGCCCCTCGTCGTCGCCCCAGCGGGCGCGATAGATCGCCTCGGCCCGCGCCACGACCGCGCGCGACAAGGGCGCGGGATGGCGGCTCGCCAGCGCGTTCCCCTCGCCCATCGCGCGCAGATCCGCGGCAAGATGGCGCAGGTCGCGGTAGAGGACGCGCCGCGTGACGCTGTCGGCGACCGGCAAGGCGAGCCCGGCGCGCTGCAGAAGCCCGCCCGCGTCGCGGATCTCGGCCATCGGCAGGACGCGCGGCGCGAGCCCGCCGGTGAGGTCGCTCTCGGCCTGCGCCAGCGCCGCGCGCAGCTCGTGCAGGCTCTGCCCGCCGAAAAACGCGGCCAGGAACAGGCCATCGGGCCGCAGCGCCCGGCGGCACTGGATGATCTGGCCCAGCGGGTCGTCGGCCCAGTGCAGCGCCAGCGCGTGGATCACCAGGTCATGCGCCCCGGGTTCAAGCGCGAGGACCGGCTCGTCGGCGACGATCCGCGCGCCGGGCAGCCGGCCCCGCCAGACCTGCGGAAAGGGCGTGACCACCGCCGGCGCCGTAAAGGTTCTGTTAACCTCTTTCAGCCTCTCCTCGACCTCGTCGGCCATTTCCGCGTGCAGGAACAGCGCCGGCGCCCGGCCGGCGCGAAGGCGCTGCGCGGCAAGGCGGGTCCGGTCGGTCAGGGCAGGGGTCATGCCACAGGTCATGGCAGCCCGGGCCGCGGAGTCAAGGGCCCGGAAACCGGGAGGACGGGTCGGAATGGAGCGGCCATGACGCATCGGGCGGAACGCGCCTCGCCATTCGCGCGGCTGACGCCGGCCCTGCGCGGCGCGCTGCGGGTGATCTATCCGCCGCAATGCCTGACCTGCGAGACACCGGTCAGCGAGGAGGGCACGCTCTGCCCCGCCTGCTGGCCCGAGGTCCCCTTCATCCACGGCCTCGCCTGCGACAAATGCGGCATCCCGCTGCCCGGTGACAGCCGCGAGGCGGTGCTCTGCGACGACTGCCTGGCGATCGCCCGCCCCTGGGGGCGCGGGCGGGCGGTGCTGGTCTATGGCGGTGGCGCGCGGCGGCTGGTTCTCGGGCTGAAATACGGCGACCGGCACGATGTCGCCGCGCCGGCGGGCCGGTGGCTGGCGCGCGCGGCGCGGCCGCTCCTGCGGCCGGACAGCGTGATCGTGCCGGTACCGCTGCACTGGTGGCGGCTCTTCCGGCGGCGCTACAACCAGGCGGCGCTGCTCGGCGCGGCGCTTTCGCGCGAGACGGGGGTCGAGCACCTGCCCGACCTGCTGATCCGCCGACGCCATACGGGCAACCAGGACGGCCGCTCGCGCGCCGACCGCTTCGCCAACCTGCAGGGCGCCATCGTCGCGCGAGCGGCCCGCGCCGCGCGAATCACCGGCCGCCACGTCCTGCTGGTCGATGACGTGATGACCTCGGGCGCGACGCTCGCCGCGGCGGCCGAGGCCTGCTTCGAAGCCGGCGCCGACGCGGTCGACGTGATCACGCTCGCCCGTGTCGGACGCGACGATCTGGCGTGAAATGCGACCCCATCGCCGGCAGAGGGTTTATTCGCGCGCGCATCCGGACTAAACCCCCATTGTACGCGGAGACCTCGCCATGCAGGCCGTTGAAATCTATACCACGCCGCTCTGCGGCTACTGCCACGCCGCCAAGCGGCTGCTGCGCGAGAAGGGCGCCGACTTCACCGAGATCGACCTCGCCGCCGAGCCCGACCGGCGGGCCGAGATGATGGGCCGTGCCGGCGGCAGGCGCACCGTGCCGCAGGTCTTCGTCGGCGAGACGCATGTCGGCGGCTGCGACGAGCTTTACGCGCTGGACCGGGCGGGCGGGCTCGACGCGCTCCTGAACGGCGGCTGAGCGATGCGCGCGGGTCTGCTGCAGATCACCTCGAGCGACGATCCGCAGGCGAACCTGCCGATGCTGCGCGAGGCGGTGCGGCGGGCGGTTGCCGGCGGCGCCGGCTTCGTGCTGACGCCCGAGGTGACGAACTGCGTCTCCTCCAGCCGGTCGCACCAGACCCGCGTGCTGAGCCACGAGGAGGACGACCCGACGCTGGCGCTCCTGCGCGAGGAGGCGGCGCGCGCCGGCATCTGGCTGCTCGCCGGTTCGCTGGTGGTCAGGACCCACGATGCCGATGGCCGCTTCGCCAACCGCTCGCTCCTGATCGATCCGGCCGGCGACGTGGTCGCGCGCTACGACAAGATCCACATGTTCGACGTGCAGGTCTCGGAAACCGAGACCTACCGCGAATCGTCGGGCATCCGGCCGGGCGGTCGCGCGGTCCTCGCGCGCACGCCCTTCGCCACGCTGGGCCTGACCGTCTGCTACGACGTCCGCTTCCCGCAGCTCTACCGCGCGCTCGCCCAGGCCGGGGCCGAGGTGCTGACCGTGCCCGCCGCCTTCAGCCCGGTCACCGGCGCGGCGCATTGGGAGGTGCTCCTGCGCGCCCGCGCGATCGAGACCGGCTGCTATGTCCTCGCCCCGGCGCAGACCGGCACGCATGCGGCGACCGAGGGCCGGCCGCGCGCGACCTGGGGCCATGCGATGGCGGTCGATCCCTGGGGCGAGGTCCTCGCCGATGCCGGGCAGGAGCCGGGCGTCATCCATGTCGATCTCGACCTCGCCGAGGTGGCGAAGGCGCGCCGCCGCGTTCCCTCGCTGGAGCACGACCGCGTCTGGGAGGCGCCGGGATGAATTCCGGCACGCCCGAGGATACGCTCGCCGTCGCCTTCTTCGCCGAGCTCTTCATGGCCGACCAGCTGGCCCGCGCCCGGGTATCGAAGGTGCTGCCGCGGGGGATGGAGCTGTCGCATTTCAGCGTGCTCAACCACCTCGCCCGGCTGCAGGAGGAGCGCACGCCGGCGCAGCTGGCGCGGGCCTTCCACGTCACCCGCGGGGCGATGACCAACACGCTCGCCAAGCTCGAATGGGCGGGGCATGTGCATATCCGGCCGGACTGGGACGACGCGCGGCGCAAGTTCGTCTCGATCAGCCCCTCGGGCAAGGCGGCGCGCGATGCCGCGCTGCACGCCATCGCGCCGGTGATCGTCGACCTCGCGCGCAAGCTCGGCCCCGAGCGGGTACGCGCCGTCATCCCCGTCCTGCGCGAGCTGCGCGCGATGCTCGAGGCGCGCGGCGCCGAATAG
>SLPP01000046.1 GCA_007131945.1 Paracoccaceae bacterium
CCAGGTGGTCCGAGGCGGCTTTCGAGGCCGAGTATGGCGAGCGCGGGTCGTAGGGCGTCTCTTCCGTGAACCGCCCGTCCGGGCCGAGGCTGCCGAAGACCTCGTCGGTCGAGATGTGGTGGAAGCGGAAGCTCTCGGGTCGGCCGGCCGCTTGCCAGTGGGCGCGTGCGGCCTCGAGCAGGTTGAAGGTGCCGGTGATGTTGGTCTCGATGAAGTCGGCCGGCCCGTCGATCGAGCGGTCGACATGGCTCTCGGCGGCGAGGTGCATCACCGCGTCGGGGCGATGGGTCGCGAGTATCCGCTCCAGTTCCGCCCGATCGCGGATATCGGCGTGCTCGAAAGCATAAAGGGGGGAATCCGCGACGCTCGCGACGTTCTCGAGGCAGGCGGCATAGGTCAGCGCGTCGAGATTGACGACGTGATGGCCGCGGGCGACCGCCAGCCGCACCACCGCCGAGCCAATGAAGCCGGCGCCACCGGTAACCAGGAGCTTCATGCGTGGTCCTCGTAGACAAACGGCGAGCCGCGCCGCGCATCCACTGCCACGTCGAAGAGCCGCCCCCGCCCGCAGCGCACGAGCTTGCCCTGCGCATGCGGCGGCGCCTGGTAGTGCAGGCCCCTGAGCGTCCCCGCCGCGTGCGAGAGCGAATGGTTGTCCTGCACGAAGTCCGGCAGATGCACCCCCGCCGCCGCCAGCGTCCGGCGGTTCCAGCTCTCGCTGAAGAAGCCGCGCTCGTCACTGAAGCGCGGCGGCGTCAGCACCAGGACGCCGGGCAAGGGGGTCGCCTCGATCTTCACCCAGCGTCCTTGCGGTAGTCGAGATACCAGTCGACGAAGCGCTGCACGCCCTCCGCGACAGAGGTCTGCGGCGCGTAGCCGGTGAGCGCGCGCAGGAGCGCGGCATCGGCCCAGGTCGCCGGCACGTCGCCCGGCTGCATCGGCATCGGGTTGCGCTGCGCCTTGCGGCCGAGCGCGGCTTCCAGCGCGTCGATGAAATCGGTGAGCTTCACGCTTTCGGAATTGCCGATATTGACGATGCGGAAGGGCGCGGCGGGGCTGAGGCTGTCGCCGGGGATCGGCGCGGCGCCGGCCTCCGGCGCCGGCGGCACCGCGTCGATCAAGAGCCGGATGCCGCGCACCAGGTCATCGACATAGGTGAAGTCGCGCCACATCTCGCCCGCGTTGTAGACGTCGATCGGCCTGCCGTCGAGGATCGCGCGGGCGAAGCTGAAATAGGCCATGTCGGGCCGGCCCCAGGGGCCGTAGACGGTGAAGAAGCGGAACATCGTCACCGGCAGCGCGTGCAGATGGGCATAGGAATGCCCCATCGCCTCGGTCGCCTTCTTGGTTGCGGCGTAGATCGTCAGCGGCGTGTCGGCCTTCTGGCGCTCGTGGAACGGCATCTCGGTATTGGCGCCGTAGACGGAACTGGTCGAGGCCATCAGCAGGTGATCGACCTTCAGCGCCCGCGCCGCCTCCATCACGTTGAAGGTGCCGACCAGGTTGGCGTCGACATAGGCGCGCGGGTTCTCGAGGCTGTAGCGCACCCCGGCCTGCGCGGCGAGATGGACGATGATGTCGGGGGCGAAATCGGCGGCCGCGCGCTGGAGCCCGTCGTTGTCCTCAAGCATCGCCTCGCTGGCCGAGAAGCGCGCGTGCTGGCGCAGGATGGCGTGGCGCCGGTGCTTCAGCGCGACGTCATAATAGTCGGTCAGCCCGTCATAGCCGTGGACCGCCCAGCCCTCCTGCAGCAGAAGTTCGGCGAGGTGGAAGCCGATGAAGCCGGCGGTCCCGGTGACGAGGGCGCGCCTCATCTGCCGACGGCCTCGTAGCTCTGGAAGCCCGCCGCCAGCACGTCGGCGCGGTCGTAGATGTTGCGCAGGTCGGCCAATCGCGGGGTCGCCATCGCCTGCGCCAGCCGCTTCAGGTCGAGGGCGCGGAACTCGTTCCACTCGGTCAGGATGACCAGCGCGTCGGCGCCCGCCACGGCCTCGTAGGGATCGTCGAGCCAGGTGGTGCCGGGCAGCATCGCCTTGCCCTCGCGCCAGCCCTGCGGATCGACGACGCGCACCTTCGCGCCGCCGCCGACCAGCGCCGGGACGATGGTCAGGCTGGGCGCGTCGCGCATGTCGTCGGTGTTGGGCTTGAAGGTGACGCCGAGGACCGCGATCGTCTTGCCGTTGACCGAGCCGTCGCAGAGGTCCATCACCTTGTCGATCATCCGCCGCTTGATCGCGTCGTTGACCGAGATCACCGTCTCGACGATGCGCATCGGCAGGCCGAATTCCTGACCGGTCCGGGCCAGCGCCGAGGTGTCCTTGGGAAAGCAGGAGCCGCCATAGCCGGGGCCGGCATGCAGGAACTTGTTGCCGATCCGCCCGTCGAGGCCCATGCCGCGCGCCACCGCCTTGACGTCGGCGCCGGTGCGTTCGCAGAGCGCGGCGATCTCGTTGATGAAGCTGATCTTGGTCGCGAGGAAGGCATTGGCGGCGTACTTGATCAGCTCGGCGGATTCGAGCGTGGTGTAGACGATCGGGAAGTCGCGCAGGAAGAGCGGGCGGTAGATCTCGCCCATGACCTCGCGGGCGCGCTCGGACTCGACGCCGACGACGACGCGGTCGGGGCGCATGAAGTCGTCGATCGCCGCCCCCTCGCGCAGGAATTCGGGATTCGAGGCGACGTCGAAACCGGCATCCGGGCGGGTGGCGCGGATCACCTCGGCGACCTTGCGGTTGGTGCCGACGGGGACGGTGGACTTGGTGACGACGACGGCATAGCCGGTCAGCGCCTTCGCGATCTCCTCGGCGGCGGCCATCACGTAGGTGAGGTCCGCGTGCCCGTCGCCGCGCCGGGTCGGCGTGCCGACGGCGATGAAGACCGCCGCGGCGCCGTCGACGGCCGCCGCCAGGTCGCTGGTGAAGCTCAGCCTTCCGGCGGCGACATTGCGCGCCATGACATCGTCGAGGCCGGGCTCGTAGATCGGCACCTCGCCGCGCCGGAGCCTGTCGATCTTGCCGGGGTCCTTGTCGACGCAGACCACCTCATGCCCGAAATCCGAGAAACAAACGCCCGAGACGAGCCCGACATAGCCCGTGCCAATCATCGCGATCTTCATGGAATACTCTTCCGTTCCTGGTGTCCAAAGCCTTGCCGGCGCAGACAGACTGCACAAAATGGGCCGTTTTCGGGCAGCGGGCCGGCAAACGGCGGATCATTGGCGGCGGAAAGCCGCCGGCCGTTCATGCCCAAGCGGACGAAAGGTTTCAAGCGCTTTGCGGCGGCGCGGCGCGCCAAGCCGTCACTCGGCCGGCGGTTCGCGGACCTCGCCGACCTCGGCAGGGGCGCTGGGCTGGCGGGTGAAGCCCTGGATCCCGCTGACGGTGAGCCGGTCGCGGGTGATCTCGACCTCGCTCAGGGTGTAGGCGGTGAGCAGTTCGGCGAGCGAGCGCAAGGCATGCATGTGGATGCGCTCATAGCCGTGCGAGGCATCGACGCCGAAGGTGACGAGCGCGGTGCGCACGTCGGCGCCGGCCTCGATCGCCGAGGCGCTGTCCGAGCGGTAGTGGCGGAAGATGTCCTTCTGCATGCGGATGTCATGCGCCCGGCAGATCGCGGCAAGCTTGCGGGTGAGGTGGAAGTCGAAGGGGCCGGTCTGGTCGGCCATCGCCAGCGTGACGCCGAATTCCGACGAGTTCTGCCCCGGCGCCGTGGTGCCGTTGTCGACCGCGACGAGCGAGGCGATGTCGGGCAGCAGGATCGAGGCGGCGCCGTGGCCCACCTCCTCGGCGATGGTGAAGAGGAAGAAGGTGTCGACCGGCAGGCGCCGGCCCTTCTCGGCCAGCGCCTTGAGCGCGGCCATCATCACCGCGACGCCGGCCTTGTTGTCGAGATGGCGCGAGACGATGAAGCCCGAGTCGAGGAATTCGGGCTGCGGGTCGATGGCGACGGTATCGCCGACCTCGATCCCCAGCCGGTGCAGGTCGTCGAGGTTGAAGGCGCGGGCGTCGATCCTGAGTTCGACATGGTCCCAGCCCACCGGCTGGGTGTCGATCTCGGCGTCATAGGTATGGCCCGAGGCCTTGAGCGGCAGGATCGTGCCGCGATAGGCGCCCTTGTCGGTAAAGAGCGTCACCCGCGCCCCCTCGGCGAAGCGCGCCGACCAGGTGCCGATCGGCGCCAGCGAAAGCCGCCCGTTGGGCTTGAGCGTGCGCACCTGCGCGCCGAGCGTGTCGAGATGGCTGACGATGGCGCGCGCGCCGCCGTGTTCGTGGCCCGGCAGCCGCGCCCGGATCGCGCCCCGGCGGGTCAGGTCGTATTCGATCCCGAGCGCGTCGAACTCGCCGCACATGTGCCGCACGATCGTGTCGGTGTAGCCGGTGGGGCTGGGTATGGCGAGGAGCGCGGCCAGGCTCTCGCGCAGGTAGTCGATGTCGATATCGAGCCTGATTCCCGTGTTGTGACTGGTCGCGTCGTTCATTCACGGCGTCTCCTCTGTGCCTCGCGTACCGGCTGCGGGATCGACAGCGGGAACAGCAGGTCGATATAGCGCTCGGCGGTGGGCTGGGGTTCGTGATTGGCAAGGCCCGGGCGTTCGTTCGCCTCGATGAAGACATAGTCGCTCTGGCGCGCCGACTTCACCATCAGGTCGATACCGGTGACCGGGATCTCGATCGCGCGCGCCGCCGCGATCGCGGCCTCGATCAGCGCCGGGTGGGTCTCGTCGGTGACGTCGTGGATCGTGCCGCCGGTATGCAGGTTGGCGGTCTTGCGGACGTTGATCTCGGTGCCCTGGTCGGGGACGTCGTCCAGCCCGTAGCCGGCCGCGGCGAGGCAGCGCTCGGTCTCGGCATCGAGCGGGATGGTGCTTTCGCCCTGGGTCGCGGCCGCGCGCCGGCGGCTCTGCACCTCGATCAGTTCGCGCACGCTGGCGCGGCCGTCGCCGACGATGCGCGCCGGCCGGCGGATGGCTGCGGCGACGACGCGGTAGTCGATGACGACGAGGCGCAGATCCTCGCCCTGATAGCATTCCTCGACGATGACGTCGTTGCAGTGCTGGCGCGCGGCCTCGACCGCGGCCTCGACCTCGTCGGCGGTGGTCAGCCCGACGGCGACGCCGCGGCCCTGCTCGCCGCGCGCGGGCTTGACCACGACCGTGCCGTGCCTTTCGAGGAAGGCGGCGCGCTCGGCCGCGTCGTCGATGGTCAGTTGCGCCGGCGCGCGCACGCCGGCGGCCTCGACGATGCGGCGGGTGGCGCGCTTGTCGTCGCAGATCGACATTGCCACCGCCGAGGTCAGTTCGCTGAGCGCCTCGCGGCAGCGGATCGAGCGGCCGCCATGCGTCAGGCGGAAGAAGCCGCCCTCGGCGTCGATGATCTCGACATGGATGCCGCGCCGGCGCGCCTCGTCGACGACGATCTGGGCATAGGGGTTGAGCCCCTCGTCCTCGACCGCGCCGGCATAGAGCGGCTCGTTGATGACATTGCGCCGCTTGACGGCGAAGACCTGCACGCGGCGGAAGCCGAGTTTTTCATACAGCGCGATCGCCTGTTCGTTGTCGTGCAGGACCGAGAGGTCCATGAAGGCCGCGCCGCGGGCCTTGAAATGCTCGGCGAGCCTGCGCACCAGCGATTCGCCCAGCCCGGCATGCGGCGCCTGCGCGGCGACGGCGAGGCACCAGAGCGAGGAGCCCTTCTCGGGATCGCCGAAGGCGCGGGCGTGATCGACCCCCATGACCGAGCCGAGGATCTCGCCCGACTCGGCATCCTCGGCGACCAGCACGGTCAGCGTGCGCCCGTCGCGCGCCGACCAGAAGAAATCGGGCGGCACCGGCACCATGCGGCGCTGGGCGTAGATGGCGTTCACCGCCTCGGCATCGGCGCGCGTGCTCAGGCGGCGGATATGGAAACCCTGCCGGCGGCGCGGCGCGGCGCGGTAGGTGGCGAGATCGAGCCGGAAGGTGTGCGAGGGGTCGAGGAACAGCTCCTGCGGGGCGAGCGCCAGCAGCACATGCGGATCGCGCACGTAGAAGGCGATGTCGCGCCGGTCCGGCCCTTCGGCGCGCAGGACCTCGGCGAGTTTCTCGGCGCTCTCGAAGGTATGGCCGAAGACCAGCCGCCCCCAGCCGCAATCGACCATCGCGTCGGGCTTGGCGCCGCGCGGTGGCTGCGCGGCCGAGGCATGCAGGCGTTTGAGCCGGTGCGCCTGGGCGCCGCGCCGGCGTGGATTCTCGGATTCGCCCATGATCGGCCCTCCGGTTCGGGGTCGGCGTCAGACGCCGGGATTCAGACGCCCGGATTCACACGCCCTGAGTCTGGAGCCAGAGCTCCAGAAGCGCAACCTGCCAGAGTTCGGAGCCGCGCAGCCGGGTCACATGCGCCGGCGGATCGGCGAAGAGCGCGTCGAGATAGTCCTTGCGGAAGAGCCCGCGCTCGCGCGCCGCCCGGCTGGTCAGCGCGTCGCGGCACATTTCCAGATACGGGCCGTCGACATATTTCAGCGCCGGCACCGGGAAGTAGCCCTTCGGCCGGTCGATGACCTCTGACGGGATGACCTTGCGCGCGGCCTCCTTCAGCACGCCCTTGCCGCCATGCGCGAGCTTGTGGCGCGCCGGGATGCGGCCCGAGAGTTCCACCAGCTCGTGATCGAGGAACGGCACCCGCGCCTCGAGCCCCCAGGCCATGGTCATGTTGTCCACCCGCTTCACCGGGTCGTCGACCAGCATGACGTTGGTGTCGAGCCTGAGCGCCTTGTCCACCGGGTCGTCGGCGCCGGGGCGGGCGAAATGTTCCTCGACGAAGTCGCGCGAGGCGTCGCGGTCGGCGAGCCATTCCGGCGCCAGGTGCTGCGCCAGCCGGCCGTGGTCGCGGTCGAAGAAGGCATCGGCATAGGCGTCAACCGGGTCGTTGGCGTCGGCCATCGGCGGGTACCAGTGATAGCCGCCGAAGACCTCGTCCGCGCCTTGGCCCGACTGCACCACCTTGATCGTCTTCGAGACCTCGCGCGAGAGCAGGTAGAAGCCGATATTGTCGTAGCTGACCATCGGTTCGGACTGCGCGGCGATGGCGTTGGGCAGGTTCTCCCGCATCTCCTCCGACGGGATGAATATCTTGTGGTGCTTTGTGCCGTAATGCTTCGCGATCAGGTCGGAATAGACGAATTCGTCGCCCTTCTCGCCATGCGCCTCCTCGAAGCCGATGGAATAGGTGGCAAGGCCCTTCTGCCCCTCCTCGGCCAGAAGGCCGACGATGAGCGA
>SLPP01000375.1 GCA_007131945.1 Paracoccaceae bacterium
AACTTCGGCCGGCTCTTCGCCATCCTCGGCCGCGAGGCCGGCAAGACGCAGCTCGACGCCGTCGGCGAATTGCGCGAGGCGGTCGATTTCCTGCGCTACTACGCCGCCCGCATCACGCCGGAAATGCGCCCGCGCGGGCGCATCACCTGCATCTCCCCCTGGAACTTCCCGCTGGCGATCTTCACCGGCCAGATCGCCGGCGCGCTCGCCGCCGGCAACGCGGTGCTGGCGAAACCCGCCGAGCAGACGCCGCTGATCGCCGCCGCCGGGGTCGCGCTGATGCGCGAGGCCGGCGTGCCGCCAACCGCGCTGCAGCTTCTGCCCGGCGAGGGCGGCACGGTCGGCGCGGCGCTGACCTCGGACCCGCGCATCGATGGCGTCGTCTTCACCGGCTCGACCGAGACCGCGCAGGCGATCCGCCGGGCGATGGCCGAAAACCTCGATCCCGGCGCGCCGCTGGTGGCCGAGACCGGCGGGCTGAACGCGATGATCGTCGATTCGACCGCGCTGCCGGAACAGGCGGTGCGCGACATCCTCGCCTCCGCCTTCCAGTCCGCGGGCCAGCGCTGCTCGGCGCTGCGCTGCCTCTACGTGCAGGAGGACGTGGCCGACCACATGCAGGAGATGCTCTTCGGCGCGATGGACGAGCTGCGGCTGGGCGATCCCTGGGCGCTTTCGACCGATGTCGGGCCGGTGATCGACGCCGAGGCGCAGCGCGAGATCGCCGAGTATATCGCCGAGGCGCGCGCCGTGGGCCGGGTGCTGAAGGAACTCGCCGTGCCGAATGCCGGCCATTTCATCGCCCCCACGGTGATCCGCGTCGGCGGCATCGGGGATCTCCCGCGCGAGATCTTCGGCCCGGTCCTGCACCTCGCGCGGTTCAAGGCGAAGCATCTCGACCGGGTCATCGCCGACGTGAACGCGCGCGGCTACGGGCTGACCTTCGGGTTGCACACGCGCATCGACGACCGCGTGCAGACCGTGGTCGAGCAGGTCCGCGTCGGCAACATCTACGTCAACCGCAACCAGATCGGCGCCGTCGTCGGCAGCCAGCCCTTCGGCGGCGAGGGGCTCTCGGGCACCGGGCCGAAGGCCGGGGGACCGGATTACGTCCCGCGCCTCGCCGCACCGAAACCCGCGTCCGGCCCGGCGGACGGGGCCGGCGCGCCGGCCGATCTGGCGGCGCTGGAACGCCGGCTTGCCGATGCCGGGCCAACCGCGGTCGTCGAGGCGCACGACCTGCCCGGGCCGACCGGCGAGTCGAACCGCCTGCGGCTGAGCCCGCGCGACCCCGTCCTCTGCCTCGGCCCCGGCGCCGAAGCCGAGGCGGCGCAGGTCGAGGCGGTGCGGATGCTGGGCGGCCGGGCGGTGGCGGCCGGCGGGTCGGTGCCGGCCGAATGGCTGGGCCGCGCGAGCGGCTTCTCGGCCGCGATCTGGTGGGGCGACGCGGCGACCGCGCGCGCCTGTGCGCAGGCGCTCGCCGGGCGCGCCGGGCCGATCCTGCCGCTGATCACGGCGATGCCGGACCGCGCGCAGGTCATGAACGAACGCCACCTCTGCGTCGACACCACCGCCTCGGGCGGCAACGCCCAGCTCCTCGCCGCGGTCTCGGCCTGAACCGGGCCGGGACCGGCGCGGCGCGGCTCAGCCGAGCGCGGCGAGGGCCGCGCGCAGGGCGCGGATGAAATCCTCGCGGCCGTAAAGGTCGTTGTGTCTGGCCGGGATGGTCTCGTCGAAGACGAGCGCCGGCAGCACGGCGCGCAGGGCCTCGGTGCGGCGGGCGGGGATGATCTCGTCGCGCGCGGCGGTGATCAGCGCCACCGGCACGCGGGCGCGGGCAAGATCGGCCGCCGGCTCCATCCGGTGGCGCAACAAGAGCCGCACCGGCGCCCAGGGGTAATGCGTCCGCGCCAGTTCGGTCAGCGAATCGAAGGCGGTGACCAGCACGACCCCGGCGACCGGCCGCTCGGCGGCGAGCCGCGCCGCCGGACCCGCGCCGATGCTGAAACCGACGACGACCACCGGATCGGCCGCGAGATGGTCGAAGATCGCCACCGCATCCCCGGCCAGCGCCGCCGCGCTCGGCCGGCCGGTGCTGGGACCATAGCCGCGGTAGTGGAAGGCGACGACCTCGTGGTCGGGAAAGACCTCGGCGAGGTAGCGCGCCACTGCCGCGCCGTCCCAGGCATTGCCGCCGAAGCCGAGGAGCAGCGGCGCGGCGGGATCGGGTTCCGCCGGACGCAGCCGGTGGCCGACAAGCACCACGCCGCCCGGCCGCGCCACCTCCAGCCGCTCGGCCCCCGCCGGCAGCGTCGGCGACGGCCCCATCGCCCAGCGGGGAAACAGCAGCGCCGTCTGCGCCAGCGCCATCACCGCGACCAGCGCCGCATAGATCGCCGCCGCGCCGAGTATCAGCTTTCCGATCCAGCCCATCGCGTCCCTTTCCCCGCCAGCATCGCAGCCCGCCGCCGGCGCATCAAGCCATGCCGCGGGGAACCGCAGCCCCGACCCGGCGTTGACCACGCAACGCGAAACGGAGGAAAAGATGCGCGGTATCCTGCTTTGGGCGCTTGGCGTGCCGATCCCGGTGATCATCCTGATCTACCTGCTGTTCTGACTGCAGTTGTGACCGGGCCGCCCCGCCCCTTCCCTTCGCCCCCCGTTGCCCCTATGACGGCGCCCGCAACCACGGGAGCCGGGGATGAAGGGCAGCGCCAATCTCAACCTGATGATCAAGGCCGCGCGGCGGGTCGGGCGCAGCCTGGTCAAGGATTTCCGCGAGGTCGAGAACCTGCAGGTCTCGGCCAAGGGGCCGGGCGACTTCGTCTCGAAGGCCGATCGGGAGGCCGAGCGCATCCTGCGCGAGGAGCTTCTCGGCGCGCGGCCGAACTACGGCTGGCTGGGCGAGGAGACGGGCACCACCGCCGGCGCCGATCCGACCCGGCGCTGGATCGTCGATCCGCTCGACGGGACGACGAATTTCCTGCACGGCCTGCCGCACTGGGCGATCTCGATCGGGCTCGAGCACAAGGGCGAGATGGTGGCGGCGGTGATCTTTGATGCCGCCAAGGACGAGATGTTCGTGGCCGAGAAGGGCCTCGGCGCCTTCATGAACGACCACCGCCTGCGCGTCTCGGGCCGCTCGAAGATGATCGAGTGCATCTTCGCCACCGGCGTGCCCTTCGGCGGCCGGCCGACGCTTGCCGCCACGCTGCAGGACCTCGCGCGGCTGATGCCGGTCTGCGCCGGGGTGCGGCGCTGGGGTTCGGCGGCGCTCGATCTCGCCTATGTCGCCGCCGGGCGCTACGACGGGTTCTGGGAGCATGACCTGAACCCCTGGGACGTGGCGGCCGGCGTGCTTCTGGTGCGCGAGGCCGGCGGGCTGGTCGCCGGCGCCAGCGCCACCGACAACCCGGTCGAGAGCCCGCTGATCCTCGCCGCCAACGCGCAGGTCTTCGACCGTTTCGCCGGGATCATCCGCAACGAGGGCTGATCTCCGGCGGGCGCCGGGCGGCGGGCACTGCCGGCGGTCGTCGCGGCCGTTCAGTCGCGGCGGTTCACCGGGCCGGCCGGGTCACGCCTCCGCGACCATCGGCGGCGGGCCGGCGGCGCGGTCGTGCACTGCGGTGGCCACCGCCGCCAGTGCGAGCAGGATCACCCCATGCGCCAGCACGCCGCCTGGCAGGATCGCGATCCACCACGGCGCGCCCAGCGCCTCCAGCGCGAAGGAGGGCAGGAAGAAGAACCCGCCGAACCCGGCCGCCGCGGCGAAGACGAAGAAGAGGCTCGCGATCGACACGCCGCGGCGCCCGCGCAGGAGCCCCCAGGCCTCGAGCGGGCTGAACCGCCCGGTCGCCGCCACCCGCGCCGCGGTGACCGCGGCGAGCGCGTACATCACCACCGTCAGCAGCATCGCGCCGAAGATCGCCAGCACGAAGCTGAAATGCTCGGCCGAAAGATCGCTGTTGACCAGCACGAAGACATAGACCGCCGGCACCAGCGTGAAGCCGCAGGCGACGGCGATGCGCCAGACCATGTGCTTCAACTCGACCCGCGCGCCGATGGCGCCGGGATGCAGCGCGCCGAGGCAGGCGCGCAGGTTCCACGCCAGCGCCACGGCGACCGCGCCCAGGTAGACCGGCCCGATCAGCCCCGGCGCCGCCTGGCCCAGCGGCAAGGCCCAGAAGAGCGCCGCCGCCACCGCCGGCAGGCAGGCGACCAGCGCCGCCTCGCGCCACTGCCACCGCGCGACCGCCCACCACATGCGGATGGCGGCACCGAAGATCCGCTCGAGTTCCGGATCGTTCTTCTGCTTGATGACCCTCACCAGCCGCCCTGCCGCCAGTCCCCGCGCCGCCAGCATATACCACCGCAGGCCGCCCTGTCTCGCGCGGCGTGACGCCGGCGCGCTCAGTAGACCGAGGTCACCTCGTAGAGCACCGGCTCGAAGCGCGAGCACATCGCCGCGATCGCCCGGTTGCGCTCGCGCATCTCGGGGGAGCGCAGCATGGCCTGGAAATCCTCGCGCCGCGTCCAGCGCGAATAGGTGGCGATGCGGGTCTGGGCGTCGTTGACATGGATCGCCGCGCCGATGAAGCCGGGCTGGTGGCGGATCACCTCGTCATAGGCCGCGGTCAGCGCCTCGAGCAGGTCGGCGCAGGTGCCGGGCGTCATCTCGAAGGTGGAAATCACCGTCTGGCCGGAAAAGTCGGGCGTGATCTCGAGCATGGCTGGCCTCCTTGCTGGCCGGATACTGGGTCGAGCCATTCTGGCACGCTTTTCCCGGCGATGCATCCTCCCCTTGATCGCGCCGCGGCGAGGGTTAGGTTTGAGTCACCTCGGGGTGCCCGCCAGGGCTGAGACGCGATCCGCGAACCCGTCGAACCTGAACCGGTTAGGACCGGCGGAGGGAAGGTGACGGATGAATTCCTCCATCCCCCCGCCCGTCGCAGATGGAGGAAGACCATGAAAGCTCCGATCCTTGCTGCGGGACTGCTCTCGGCCACGGCGCTGGCCGCGGCGGCGGAAACCCGCGAACTGACGATCCATGCCTATGACAGCTTCGCCCGCAATGCCGGGCCGGGCATCGCCGAGGCATTCGCGGCCATCTGCGACTGCCGGGTGGACATCATCGGCGTCGGCTCATCGAGCGAGCTGCTCCCCGGGCTGATCGCGGCCGCGCCCGAGGATCGCCCGGATCTCGTGCTGGGTATCGACACCAGCAACCTTGCCGCGGCGCGCGCGAGCGGGCTCTTCGTCGCACACGAAGTGACGCCGCCGCCGCTCGACATGCCGGTCGATTGGGACGACCCGCTCTTCCTGCCCTACAACTGGGGCTACTACGCCTTCATCTACGACAACGAAACCGTGGACACGCCACCCGCGAGCTTTGCCGAGCTGATCGCTTCCGATCTGCGCGTGGTAATCCAGGATCCGCATGTCTCGACCACCGGGCTCGGCCTCTTGATGTGGGTCGAGGCCGCCTTCGGCGAGGAAGCCGGCGCGATCTGGCAGGTGCTCGCCGACCGGCCGGGCACGCAGGTCGTCCCCCGCTGGGCCGACGCCTATCACCCGGTCTTCCGCGCGGGCGAGACCGACATGGTCCTCAGCTACGCCACCTCGCCGGCCTATCACGTCATCATGGAAGACGACGACGGCCCCCGCGCCGCCGCCTTCGACGAGGGGCACTACATCCGCATCGAGGTGGCCGGGCTTCTGGCCGGCGCGCTGGAGCCGGACCTGGCGCGCGACTTCCTCGAGTTCATGTTCACCGACGGTTTCCAGTCGGTGATCCCCACGACGCGCTGGCTCTACCCCGTGGTGGTCCCGCAGGACGGCCTGCCCGAAGCCTTCGGCACCCTGATCGCGCCCGAAGCCGCGCTCCTCTTTCCCGCCGAGGAGGCCGAGGCCCGGCGCGAGGCGGCGCTCGGGCGCTGGCGCGCGGCCTTCGGCGAATGACCGGCACCGGGGCGCCCGCATAGCCCGGGCGCCCCTTGTCCGCGCCCTGCCCGCGCGTTACATCGAAAGATACCTCGGGGTGCCCGTCACGGGCTGAGATGCGCGCTGCGCGAACCCGTTGAACCTGACCCGGTTAGGACCGGCGGAGGGAAGGTGACAGGCAAGCCCTCCACCCCCGAACCGCCCGTCGCAGATGGAGGAAGACCCATGCGCTATCCGACACTTGCCGCGGGACTGCTGGCGGCCACCGCCCTCGCAGCCCCCCCGGCACAGGCCGATCAGCCCGAACTGATCGTCTACACCTATGACAGCTTCGTCAGCGACTGGGGCCCCGGCCCCGCCGTGACCGAGGCCTTCGAGGCGGTCTGCGACTGCCGGCTGAACCTCGTGGGCGTCGGCGACGGCGCCGCGCTCTTGGCCCGGCTGCAGCTCGAGGGCGAACGCGCCGCGGCCGATATCGTCCTCGGCCTCGACACCAACCTGACCGCGCGGGCCGCGGCGACCGGCCTCTTCGCCCCGCACGGGGTCGAGGCCGATCTCGACCTGCCCGTCGCCTGGGAGGACCCGCTCTTCCTGCCCTTCGACTGGGGCTGGTTCGCCTTCGTCTACGACCGCGACCGCGTGCCCGAGCCGCCGACGAACTTCCGCGAACTGATCGACAGCGACCTCTCGATCGTCATCCAGGACCCGCGCTCCTCGACGCCGGGCCTGGGGCTGATGATGTGGGTCGAGGCGGCCCATGGCGACGCGGCCGCCGAGATCTGGCAGGGCCTCGCGCCGCGCATCCTGACCGTCACCCCGGGCTGGTCGCAGGCCTACGGGCTCTTCATCGACGGCGAGGCCGACATGGTGCTGAGCTACACCACCTCGCCCGCCTATCACCTGATCGCCGAGGGTGACGATTCGAAGGCCGCCGCGCCGTTCGACGAGGGCCACTACATGCAGATCGAGGTCGCCGGCATTCTCGCCTCCTCCGACCAGCCAGAGCTTGCCCGGCAGTTCATGGCGTTCATGGTCTCCGATGCCTTCCAGTCGATCATCCCGACCACGAACTGGATGTATCCCGCCGTCACCCCCGAAGCCGGGCTGCCCGAGGGCTTCGAGACCCTGCACCGGCCCGAGATCTCGCTGCTCTTCCCCGACGCCGAGGCCGCCGCGATCCGCGACGCGGCGCTCGACCGCTGGCGCAACGCGCTGGCGCGGTAGCGGGCGGCGGATGTGACGCGGCACCCGCTCGTCGGGGCGGCCACCGCCCCCGGTCGTCCTGCCGGCGGGCCGCCGGGCCGCG
>SLPP01000019.1 GCA_007131945.1 Paracoccaceae bacterium
ACGATCATCGCCTTGATGTTGTCCTTCTGATCGACATCCTCCGCGTCGTAGAGCGTCGCGTCGAACCAGCGGGTCGAGGTGATGCCCGGCGTCTCCATGTTCTGCTTGGCCGTGCGTCCGTCGCGGCCGCCCTTGGCCGGCACCTCGTCGAAGCGGTCATGGAACCAGTCGTAGGACACGTCCCAGACGCGCGCCCAGTGCCGCCAGGCGCCTTCGCCGAGCCCGTAGTAGCAGGGCAGGTTCCCGACATCGAGGCCGAAGTCGGTCGCGCCCTGCACGTTGCAATGGCCGCGGAAGATGTTGGCGCCGGTGCCGTCCTTGCCGACGTTGCCCGTGGCCAGAAGCAGGTCGCAATAGGCGCGCACGTTGGCCGTGCCCACCGTGTGCTGCGTGCCGCCCATGCACCAGATGAAGGTCGAGGGCTTCTGCGTCGCGAAGGTCTCGGCCACGCGGCGCAGCGTATCACCGGGAATGCCGGTGATGTTCTCGACAACGTCGGGAGTGTAGGGCTGCACGGCTTCGCGGATCTGCTCCATCCCCCAGACGCGCTGGGAAATGAACTCCTGATCCTCCCAACCGTTCTCGAAGATGTGGTAGAGCATCCCCCAGATCACCGCGATGTCGGTGCCGGGGCGGAAGCGCACGTATTCGGTCGCATGCGCCGCGGTCCGCGTGAAACGCGGGTCGATCACGATGACATTGGCCTGCTGCGTCTCCTTGCCTTCGAGGATGTGTTGCAGCGAGACCGGATGCGCCTCGGCCGCGTTCGAGCCCATGAAGATCATGGTCTTCGAGTTGCGGATGTCGTTGTAACTGTTGGTCTGGGCGCCGTAGCCCCAGGTATTCGCCACGCCCGCCACGGTGGTCGAGTGGCAGATGCGCGCCTGGTGGTCGACGTTGTTGGTGCCCCAGAAGGCGGCGAACTTGCGGAAGAGATAGGCGCCCTCGTTCGAGAACTTGGCCGAGCCCAGCAGATAGACGCTGTCGGCGCCCGAATTCTCGCGGATCGCGAGCATCTTGTCGCCGATCTCCTCGATCGCCTGCTCCCAGCTGATCCGCTGCCATTCGCCGCCGACCTTCTTCATCGGGTACTTCAGCCGCCGGTCGCCGTGGACGAGTTCGCGCACCGCCGCGCCCTTGGCGCAATGCGTGCCGCGGTTGATCGGGCTGAACCAGCTCGGTTCCTGGCCGACCCAGACGCCGTTCTGGACCTCGGCGGTGACGGTGCAGCCGACCGAGCAGTGGGTGCAGATGTTCTTGCGGATTTCGATCGGCTGGCTGTGATCGGTGGGTCCGGCCTCGGCCCGCCGGGTCATCCCGGCGCCGAGGCTACCCAGCGCGGCGAGGCCGCCGACGGTCAGCCCCGAGGCGCGCAGGAAGCTGCGCCGGTCGAGCGGTTTGGCGGCCAGCCCGCTGGCGAGCTGGGCCAGGCGGCCGTTCTGGACGGCCTCACGGGTTCTGCGCTTGACGAGCATCGCTCATTCCTCCCGGCGGTAGTAGCGGTTCGTGCGGTAGAAGTGTTCAATATGTTCAGTGACGCGGTAGCGTGCGCGGGTGCGCTCGGCCCCGGTCTGCTGCGCCGCGACGGGTCGCGCGCCGCCCGCGGTCAGCGCGACCGCGCTCGCCGCGCCCAGCGTGGCGCCGAAGAAGGTGCGGCGGTTGATCGGGTTGCCCCGGTCGCCTGCGCCCTGGTCCTGTGCCATGTCGATCCTCCCAATCTGCCGGGCGCGCGCCCGGTATGCTTGCACCATGCTCATGCGGCCAGCGCGAAGGCGCGGGCCTCGATATCCACCAGAAGCCGCCCGATCTCGGCGACCGGACGATAGAAGCGTGCGCTGGGCGCGATCGCCAGATCGTCGAAGAACTGTGCCGCCCAGGGTTCGAGATGACGGCGGAAGAAGGCCGCCTCCGCCTCGGCACCGACGCCGATCTCGCCCGCGGCCAGATCCGCCATCACCTCGAGGATAAGTGCGATGTGATCCTCGGGCTCGTGGCGGCCCTTGGCGCGGGCGACGCCCAGACGCGCGAGGTCGCCGCGCAGATCGGCAAGCGGGCGCTCGTTCAGGAAGCCGGTCAGGTAGAAGCTGGCATAGGGCAGCAACTCACCCCGGCCGACGCCGATGAAAAGCTCGAAAAATTCACGCTCGACCGCCGCCGGCTCGGCCGCATCGGCCACCTTCGCCAGCGCGCCGTAGGCCTGGCCCAGCGGTGTCGTGTCGCCCGCCAAAGCGGCGATATCGCGCAGCATGTCCGCCGAGGGTGCGGCCGCCAGAACCCGGCCGAGGAAGCGATACTGCTCGCTCCGGTACAGTTCGAGATCGTCGCGTGCGCGCCCGTCGCCGGGCTGGCTGGCTTGCATTCGTCCGTTCACCTCATGGATGCGCTTGGCGCATCCTGCACTCCCGTCGGGCGCCTTGTCGGCGCTCCGGTCTTGTTTGGAGTTACCGTATAACGGGCATCACGGTCAGTCAAATAAACTCGCATCCCATTGCGGGCTTTTTCCGCCTAGCTTGGCCGCGCGCCTCCATGGCGGGGGCGCGGGGCCGGATCGGTGGCCGCATGGCGGTTTTCGCGGGCAGACGCGGGTGGTGGCGCCGTGTCGGCTGTCTTGGCGGCGCCGGCGGTGCGACAAGATGACGCGACCGACTCGCTGGGCGTCGCGGCCGGTGCGCGGGCGGCGGAGGCAGCGGGGACGCCCGTCGGCGGCTCGGGTTTCCGGTCGCCGGCGATCTCGCGCACCCATTGCGCCACGCGCTCGGGATCGAGCCTCCCGCCGTCGCCCGGCACACCGCCGGGCGTGTTCCAATCCCACGCGTAGTCGACCGCGACGTCCTTGTGGTCGCGGATCGCCGGGGTGACCAGCCACATCCGGCGTAGCGCCGCGTTCTTCAGCGCTGCCGGCACGCCCGGGCGCAGGAAGGCGCGGATGTCACTGCCGGCGGTCAGCGAGTCGACCGGCGGCAGGGCGGCGAGTTCCTCCTCGCTGATCGCTTGCGCCGGCTCGGCCGTGTCCGGCGCCGCCTGCGGCGCGCTGGCCGGCCCCGGGGCGTCCGGCACTTCGGCTGGCGCCTCGGTGCCGCTGTCCTCGGGCGTCTTGCGCGCCGCCGCCTTGCGCCCCGCCCAGCGTTCCAGAAAGGGTTTCTCGCTCATCGGTTCCTCCGTCCGGCGCCCCATTTCTCATCGGGCTGCAGGATGCGCGGCGCGCGTGGCGCCATCGCGTTCGGGTCCTGGGGCCTGCGCTTGCGCTTCTTGAACGGGATCTCGACGTGATGCGCCGCTATGAAGGCGGCGACGGCGGACTGCACGCCGGCCGGCATCGGCAGCGCCTCGACGATCAGGTCGAGGTCCCCGGCGAGTCCCTCGCCCTCGTAGGGATCGGCGGTGATGCAGGCGATCTCGGCGCGCTCCGGCGCCCCGCCGCGGATCGCCACCCAGATCGACGGCCGACCCGAGGCGAGGTTGTCGCGGTGATGCCCGGTATCGCCCGACCAGAGCACCATCTCGGCCGCGCCCAGATACCAGGTCTCGGCGCCGTTCTCGGCGGCGATCAGGGTATGCGGCGGGGTTGCCGGTTCCTGCGGCAGCACCGCCGAGGGGCGCAGTTCGCCCGGTCCCCAGCGGGTGACAGGCGGGCGGCGGATCGCCACCACGCCCAGGCGCATCCGTTCCTGCGGCATCGCGTCCTCCCTCAATGCACCGGATCGCCAGCCTTCAGCGGCAGGCCGGTGACCAGGTTCTGCGGTTTCATCCGGACCCCGCCATCGGCCGCCATCCCGAGGATGAGCCAGACCGGATGGCCGACAAGCTCGGGTCGCACCGGGCCGGGGTCGGCGAAGTCGAGCCGGAAGAGGCCCACGAGCGTCTCGCCCGGCGTCTCGTCATGCCAGAGCGCATTGCCGATCGCCGTGCCCGCCGGATCGAGCCCGACGAACCAGCGCAGATCGACGTCGTCGGCGCGCAGTTCGGGCGTGACGGTGACCGCGAGCCCCATCATATGGCCGAGGAACGCCTCGATCGCGCGCGCGAGACCCGCACGCGCGGTCGGATCGCCGCCGAAGTTCAGTACCGTCGTGTGCGCGTCCGAGCGCGACCAGTAGGTCCATTCGTTGCCGCCGCCGAGCACGTCGAGGCTGTCGATCCCGCCCGAGAACATCGCGGTGAGCGGCGAGGCGTGCATCTCGGCCTCCAGCAGCTGTACCAGTTCCTCGTCGGCGAGAAGCAGGCGGCCGTCCTTGACCTGGCCGCGTTGCGGGCGGAACATGAGTTCGGCGGCGCGCAGCACCTGCGCGTCCTCGCAACCCTCGAGCGCGTTGCGCAGGACCAGCTGCACGAGCTGGTTCATGAAGACGACCGGCAGGCGAATTCCTTCGCGGATGATCGAAAGATAGCCCTCCTCGATCGTCCCGGCGCGCAGCAGCCGGTCGCGCAGGGTCAGCAGGAAGCCCCAGTTCTCGCGCGCGTCCGGATCGGCGAGCGCGGCGAGTTCCGGATGACTGACCGGCGCGCGCGGCGCCTGCATCAGCCGCGCATGCAACGCGCGTTCGGCGGCGCAGGCTTCGGGCGGGGGCAGGACCTCGGGGCGGGCGAGCCAGGCCAGAAGCAACTCGTCGGTGACGCGCATCCGGCCGCGCGCGTCGAGCCGGGTCAGGTGGTGGCCGCTGGCAACCCAGAATTCAGGCATCGCGCTCTCCGCGCAGGGCGATCAGGTCGACGCCATGATCCTCCTCTTCCTCGAAGAAGTCGAAGGCGCGGTCGTGGCCCTGCAGGTAGCCCGCGCCGAAGGCGGTGTCCTGGCGCGGGCGAAGCGTGCGGAACTGCTCGCGGATCTCGCCCGCTTCCTGCCGGCGGTGGAGCGCGATCAGCGTGTTCGGCGCGTGGTCCCGGCAGAGGCTTTCGGCGAGCGCGATCTCTTCCTCGGCCGCGGGCGCGGCGGTGGCGAGATCGGGTGCGCCGAGATGGGTCACAAGCCCGCGCGCCAGCGCCGCGACCGCCTGCGCGCGCTCTGCCGGTGTCGCCTCCTGGACCACCACGAGCGTCGAGTGGCCGAAGCTCTCGACCCCCAGGAAGCCCGAGCGGAAGGCGATCTGTTCCTTCCGGCCCAGGCTCCCGGCCGGCCGGCCCCAGAAGAGGAACGTCCCCGGCACCGCCCATTCGCCGGGCTCGGCGGCACGCGCGAAGACCACCGCGTCCGAGGGGTCGAGCCGGATCGTGCGCGGCAACAGTGTCACAGCTTCGGCCCCGCCGCGTCGCGCCAGCCGCTTGCGCCGAGCGCCTCCATCAGCGGCGGCAGGCGGCGGTTGCCAGAGGGCGTGATCTCGACCAGCCGGTCGCCCTCGATCCGGCGCACGCCGCGCAGGAGCGGCGGATCGATCCGCATCAGGTAACGATTGGTCACAGCCTCGAGCCCCTCGTGCGCCCAGCGGTCGAAATAGAGCATCATGTAGGAGGCGAAGGTCGAGACGATCTCCTCGGCCGGATCGAAGACCTCTTCCTTCAGCGAGGTCGATCCGGGGAAGCGGCCGGGCTCTTCCAGGTGGTCGCGATCGGCGATCAGTTCGACGGCGTAGACCATCCAGTCGGGTACGTCCTGCGGCCCGGTGCCAGGCGCCACGGCGAAGCGCGCGCCGCCGATTCGCGCCTTGTCGTAGCGGATCTCGTCGGGCCAGGTGATGCGGATCGGGCGCTCGGGCGGGCAATGCGCGGCCATCGCGTCGGTCAGCGCCGCCATCCCCAGAAGGAAGGCCATCTGCGCGGTTTCCAGCGGCGCCTCGGGTTCCAGCACCACCGCGAAGGCCAGAATCCCCGGCGCCTCGCGCAGCACCAGCGTCCCGGCACCGTCCTCGGGCGCGCGGCGCGCGGCCTCGGCCAGCACGTCGTCTTCCGCGCCGCGAAACAGCGTGTAGGGCGGCGGCAGGGCGATCGCGCCCGCGGCTTCCAGCATCCGGTTCCTCCCGTCTTCGCGGCGCCCGGGTCGCGCAACCGTGGGTTTGCGACGACTACCCTTCCCGGGGTCGCGGGGTTATATCGCGCAAGATAATGCCACGTTCCAGCCGGGGAAAGCCCATGCCCGAATCCGCGCGCACCGTCCTGACATGCAGCTGCGAGGGCACGATGCCTCTCGACGGCAAGGCACTGGCGACTGCGGGGGCCGAGGGGCGGTCGGCGCATCAGCTCTGCCGGGCGCAGCTGGAGAATTTTCGCGCCGCGCTGGGGCGGTTCGCCGAGGTGACGGTGACCTGCACGCAGGAGGCGCCGCTCTTCGCCGAGGTCGCCGAGGAGGCGGGCTTCTCCGGGCGGCTGTCCTTCGTCAACATACGCGAGACGGCGGGCTGGTCCGAGGCGGGGGCAGCGGCCGGGCCGAAGATGGCCGCGCTCATCGCCATGGCCGGGGTCGAGCCCGCGCCGTTCGAACTCGTGAGCCTCGAAAGCGAGGGCGTGACGCTGGTGCTCGGCCGCGGCGAGGAGGCGATGGAGGCCGCGCGCACGCTCGCCGAGACGCTCGACATCACGCTCCTGCTCGTGCCCGGCGCCGAGGCGATGCCGCCGCGGCGCACGGTCTTTCCGGTGCTGCAGGGGCGGATCCGCAAGGCGCGGGGGCATCTGGGGGCGTTCGAACTCACCGTCGACGACTATGCCGCGCCCGCGCCCTCGTCCCGCAGCCGGCTCGAATTCGAGGCGGCGCGCGACGGGGCGGTGTCGCGCTGCGACCTGGTGCTCGACCTGACGGGCAACCCGCCGCTCTTTCCGGCGGCCGAGTTGCGGCCGGGCTACCTGCGCGCCGACCCGCGCGATCCGGCGGCGGTGGCGCGCTTGGTGGCGCGGGCGCAGGGCATGATCGGCACCTTCGACAAGCCGAAGTTCATCGATTTCCGCGCCGATCTCTGCGCCCATTCGCGCAACCGGATCACCGGCTGTACGCGCTGCCTCGGGCTCTGCCCGACCGGCGCGATCGAGCCCGCGGGCGACAGCGTGGCGATCGACCCGAATATCTGCGCCGGCTGCGGGCAATGCGCTGCCGCCTGTCCGACGGGGGCCGCCGCCTACGCGCTGCCGCAGGTCGAGGCGCTGGCCCGGTCGCTGCGCGCCGGGCTGCGCGCCTGGTTCGCGGCCGGGGGGCAGGCGGCGCCGGTGATCCTCCTGCACGACGAGGGGCATGGCGGCGCGCTGATCGACGCCTCGTCAAGGATGGGCCGGGGCCTGCCCGCGCATGTCATCCCGGTCCAGGTCAACGAACCCGGCCAGGTCGGGCCCGAGATCATGGCCGCGGCGCTCGCCTGGGGGGCGGGGGCGGTGCGGGTGCTGACCCGGGCGCGGCCGGCGCATCCGCTCGACGGGCTCGACGAGACGCTGGCGCTGATGGAGGTGATCGGCGCCGCGACCGGCCATCCGGAGGAGACCTGCGCGCTGATCCAGACCGACGATCCCGAGGCGCTGGAGACCGCGCTCTGGACGAAGCCCGCCGCTGCCCGCGCCGCGCGGTCCTCGTTCCTGCCGCCGGCGGACAAGCGCGGGCTCCTGACGCTCGCCATGGCCGAGATGAACCGCGCCGCGCCCGAGCCGGCCGAGCGCGTCGCGCTGCCCGAGGGCGCGCCCTTCGGCGCGGTGGCGCTGGATCGCGACGCCTGCACGCTCTGCCTGGCCTGCGTCAGCGCCTGTCCGGCGGGGGCGCTCGGCGACAATCCCGACCGGCCGATGCTGCGCTTCACCGAGCAGGCCTGCGTGCAGTGCGGGCTCTGCGCCGCGACCTGCCCCGAGGACGCGATCACGCTCGTCCCGCGCATCGACTTCGCCGAATGGGAGACGCCGAAGCGGGTGCTGAACGAGGACGAACCCTTCGCCTGCACCGGCTGCGGCAAGCCCTTCGGCGCGCGGGCGTCGATCGAGCGGGTCACGGCGAAGCTGGAAGGCCACTGGATGTTCTCGGGACCCGAGGGGGCGAAGCGGCGCGAGCTTCTCACGCTCTGCGACGACTGCCGCACGCAGCGGGTGGTGATCGAGGGGTTCGACCCGCACGAGAAGATCGGCTGACAAGCACGGCCGGTCCGCCCTCCGACCGTCGCCCGACCGTCGCCCGGGCGGGGGCGGCCCGGCAAGTGCGCGCATGCGCGCACTTTCACAAGGCAATGATTTCACTGCGAAAATCAGAGCCGTTAACCGCAACGAAACCTTTGCTTCGGGCGCCCGGTGATGCTGCTGACCGGGCGCGGCCGGTGTCCCGTCTCTCGAAAAAAGGGGGCCGCCGCTGCCGTCGCCCTCCTCAGTGCTCGTGCGGGCCCAGCCGGCGGTGGAGCCGGGCGTCGTGGACGCGGAAGTGATCGGCGAACCAGGCCTCGAGCGTGCGGGTCAGGTGCTCGGCGGCCGTTTCGGGCTGGGCCGGGGCCTCGTCCATCAGGTCGCGCAACTCGTCGAGGAGGCGCTCGTGATCGGTCTTGTGCGGGCCGAGCTGGTCGTAGCGGGCATTGCGCATCTGCTCTTCCTCGAGCGCGAAATGCGCCGAGATGGCGCGGAAGAGGTCGCCGAAGGCGCGGTCGATATCGGTCTCGGGCCGCCGGTCGAGGATGGCCTCGGCAGCGGTATTGACCAGCTCGACGAGTTCCTGGTGCTCGTGGTCGATCGCCGGGTCGCCGACGCTGTATTCGGGCTTCCATTCGATCGGGGGCATGGAGATTCCTCAGTGAAAGACGAACTCGCCGGTGGCGCTGCGGAAGTCTATCGCAAGGTTCTGGCCGGGTTCCAGCACCACCTGCCGGTTGTGTTCATGGCTGAACCCCGCGGTAAGCGGATCGTCGCGCAACCGCAGCGCGACGTGGTAGCTGCCCGCCGGCAGCACCAGCCGCTTGTAGGCGCGCGACGGCCCGCTGCCGGCAAGGCCCGTCGGCGGCAGGTCGGCCGCGACGACCGGGGCGCCGTCGATGTCCATCTCGACCCGGACCGGCGCGCGGCGGCGCTCGCAGACCTGCGGCGTGCGCATGTTGGGCGGCAGCGCGGCCAGTTCCTCGGGCGTGCGGTCGCGGCAGACGCGGCCGCCGGGATGGGTGAAGCTGAGCCGGATCAGCCCGGCATCCTCGGGCACCGACTGCCATTCCGGCCAGTAGGACAGGACCGCCGTCGCCGCGCTCAGCGCCAGGGTGGCGATGCCGCCCATCACCAGGTGCCGGCCGCGCCCGGCGAGGCCCTGCAGCGCGCGCCTCATTTCGCCACCACCTGCGCCCGCGCCACCGCCTGCGCCACCGCCCGCGCCTCGGCCGCCTCCTCGGCGCCCAGCGGGCGCAGCTTCTCGTAGGGTGCCATCGCGGCCAGACGCTCGGCGAAGGCGGCGAGTTCCATCTGCAGGCGCAAGGGCTCGCTGGGGCCGGCCCAGACGGTCAGCAGCCGTTCGCGCGGTACCCGTTCGCGCAGGAGCGGGTCGCGGGTGCGGGCGATGCGCTGCTGCATCCAGTCGACGCCGAAGCGGTGCTGGCACTCGCGCTCGGCGCAGCCCGAGATGCAGACCCCGTCGGCGAGGCCCCGGCTGATGATGTAGTCGATGATCGAGGGCGGCGGCATCGCCGCGCAGGGCACGAGCACCCGGCCCGGCGGGACCGGGCCGGCATCCTCGCCGCCCGCGCCATGCGCGCAGGCGAGGGTGAGGATGCGGCCCCCGCCCTCGGGCAGCGCCTCGGCCGCGGCGATGACATCGGCGCGCAGCCGCGCGAAGGGGTAGTCGGGCAGGTCGATCCCGGTCTTCAGGTCGCCCGAGGTGCGGAAGGGCGTCGAGGCGGGGCAGGAGCCCATGCAGATGCCGCAGGCGACGCAGCGCGCCGGATTGACCTTGACCTCGCGCGGATAGGGCAGCCCGTCGCTGCGCGGCTCGATCGTGATCGCGGCATAGGGGCAGTCGTTTGCACAGCGCATGCAGCCGTTGCAGCGCGGCAGGTAGACCTCGGCGGCGGCGGCCTCGGCGCGCGGCGGCAGCCAGGGCAGGCCGATCATCACGACGGTGAAGAGCCCGACGCCGGCCCAGATGATCCCCGGCGGCACGATCTCGATCACCGGGTAGAGCGGCAGGTAGAACCAGTCGATCCCCACCCGCTGCGGCACGAGCGACAGGTCCGCCGGCCCCTGCGAGACCGCCGGGATGGCGTAGGAGACGACGACGAGCGCAACCAGCGTGATCAGTGCCAGGCCGAACGGCGGGTTGGTGCGCGCGTCGGTGATCCGCTGGGTGTGGATCCACATTACCAGCAGAAGCAGGAGCGGGATCGCGATATGCAGGAACACCATCAGCGTGAAGAAGCGGCTCGACAGGTTCGCCGGCGACAGGAAGTTGCGCGCGATCGGCTCGGCGAAGATGCCGAGCGCGTCGAGAAGCTCGGTCGAGGTGATGGCGACGTATTGCGCCAGCTGGTCCCAGACCAGCCAGTAGCCGGTGATCCCCGAGAGGTAGACGAACCAGATGATCGGCACGCCGGTGACCCAGGAGAACCAGCGCTTGCCGCGATAGCGGTCGCGCGCCCATTCGCGCACGAGATGCAGGAACATCACCAGCACCATCAGGTCCGAGGCATAGCGGTGCAGGCTGCGCGAGAGCCCGGCATGCCACCACAGGTCGTGGGTGATCCACTCGACCGATTCGTAGGAGGCATGCACCCCGGTATCCCAGAAGATGAAGAGGTAGATGCCGCTGACCACGACGATCCAGAACAGGAACCAGCCGAGCGGGCCGAGATTGGCGAGCGGGTTCCAGTCGTGACCGAAGAGCCGGTCAAGGCCGCGCTCGGCCCGGTCGAAACCGCGCCGCAGGGTCGTGCGGAGGCCGGCCATCATCCGGCCTCGCGGCCCTGTCCGGGGGGGGCAGCGAGCCGGCGCATCGCGCGGCGATGGGCGATCACCATGCGCACGAGGATCGCGGCGAAGATCAGCAGCGACAGCCCGCCGAAGAAGATGCCGAAGAAGATGCCGTAGTCGAAGCGATAGGCGCCGGTCAGCGGGTTGTAGGTGGTGCAGATGAAGGCGACGCGGTCCCACAGGTCGGCGGGCGCGAGCGAGCGGGTACGGGTGCCGAAGACGAGATCCTTCATCGGCTCCATGAAGACCGGCAGCGGGAAGGTCTCGCCGTAGACCTGGCGGTAGACGGTGCCGTCGGCGTCGAGGATCGAGGTCTGCATCACATGGTCGAACCCGCCCGCCGCGGCGCGGAAGGAGAAGCCCAGATCCTCGAGGAAGGCGGCGGTGGTGGCGTCGTCGGCGCTGGCGATGTGCCAGCCGTCGACGGCGAGGATCCGGTGGGTATTGGCGAAGGCCTGCAGCTGCGCCGGGCGGTCGCCGCGGGCATCGAAGCCGAAGGTGAGCACGTTGAACCGCCCGGTGCCCAGCGCCCGCTGCGCCTCGATCACCGCGTCGCGCAGATGGCCGGTGGTGACCGGGCAGACGGTCGAGCAGCTGGTGAAGATCAGCGAGACGACGAGCGGCTTGCCGCGCAGGTCGGAAAGCGAGAGCGGGGCGCCGGTATGGTCGATCAGCACATGCGCGCCGACCTGCCGGCCGATCGCGGCCTGGCTTTCCTCGAAGGCGATCTGCGCGTCGATCCGGGCGGTCTGCGCCGCGGCCGGCACGCCCAGCGCCAGGGTCACGGAGAGGAGAAGGAAACGCAGCAGGATCATGCCAGCAACCGGTCGAACGCGCCCTGCAGGATGACCCCGGTCGCCAGCGCGGCGAAATGCACCAGCGAGGCGCGGAAACAGGCCATCGCCGTGCGCTTGCCGGGCGCGCGCATCAGCGCCCAGGCGGCGATCAGGAACCAGGCGCCCGCGGCGAGGGCGAAGATCCCGTAGATCCAGCCGAGCCCCAGCGCCAGCGGCAGGAGCGACAGCCCGACCAGCGCCGCGACATGCAGGAAGATCGTCGGCCCCCAGACCTCGGGCTCGGTGACGACGGGCAGCATCGGGATGCCGGCGCGGCGGTAGTCCTCGCCCCGCGCGGCTGCGAGCGCCCAGAAATGCGGCGGTGTCCAGAGGAAGAGGACGCCGGCGAGGACCAGCGCCTCGGGGCTGATCACCGGCCCGACCGGATCGGCCGCGGCCGCCGCCCCGGCGAGCAGCGCGAATGAGCCCGCCGCGCCGCCGATCACCACGTTCCAGACCGTCCGCCGCTTGAGCCAGACGGTGTAGACCAGCGCGTAGGTCAGCGAGCCGAGGAAGACGAGGACGGTGGCCAGCGTGCCGCCGACCGACCAGGCCATCAGCAGCGAGGCGGCGAGCAGCGCGCTGAAGGTCACCGGCCAGACCGGCCCCGCCTTCAGCCGGCCGCTGGCGAAGGGGCGGTTGAAGGTGCGCGCCATCAGCCGGTCGGTGTCGCGCTCGAGATACTGGTTGAAGGCCCCCGCCGCGCCCGAGGCGCCGAGCACGGCGAGGGTGAAGACCGCCGCCTCCAGCGCCCCCATCGGGCCGCCCGCGACCAGGATCCCGACCAGCGCGGCCAGCGCCACGAAGGAGCCGATGCGCAGCTTCAGGATCGAGGCGGTCATGGTCAGGGCAGCTTGCATGGGCGCGCTTTCCTTGCGTTCGGTCGTTGTCCGGAGGTCAGCGGAGCAGCCAGAGTTCCGACAGGTACATCCAGTTGACGAAGTAGTAGAGCACGAAGGCGGTGAAGAAGATCGCCACCAGGATGATCGTGCCCGGCAGCTTCAGCGTCGCGTGGCTGCCATAGGTCGCGACCGATTCGCGGCTGCGGTCGTGCAGCGGGAAGGTCAGCTTCGCGTCCGGCCCGTCGAGCTTGCGCCCGAAGAGGATCGAGGCGACGACGATGATCACGAAGAGCGCGCCGCCGATGCTGGCGAGAACGCCGAAGATCCCGTTGAGCGCCATCATCAGATAGGCCGCCGGCGGGTATTCGAAGGCATGCACCGCGTCGGTCAGCGCCAGGTCCCAGTGCCGGCGCGAGACGCCGAGCGTGCCCGCTCCCATCATGAAGAGCGAGATGCCGCCGGCGCCGATGCCGAAGAGATAGGGCTGCCACTTGGCCAGCGTCGGCCAGACGATGTCGCGCCCGAAGAAGAGCGGCACCAGGATATAGGTCGCGGCCATGAAGGCCAGCGTCGTGCCGGCGACGACCGTTCCGTGGAAATGGCCCGGCACGTAGAGGGTGTTGTGCATCAGGATGTTCAGCTGCTCGGTGCCGAGGATCACGCCGGTGATCCCGCCGATGAAGCCGAACATGACGAGCGACATGAACATCCCCGAGAAGGCCGGGTTGCCCCAGGGCGCCTTGGTCAGCCATTCGAAGGCGCCGCGGGTGTAGCCGTTGCGCCGCTGCGCCGCCTCGATCGCGCCGGGAACCGTCAGGCCGTGGATCATCGAGCCGAGCACGGCAAGATACATCATGTAGGAGGTGTTGACGATCTTCCAGGTCTCGCTCAGCCCCGGTTCGGCCAGAAGATGGTGCGCCGAGGCGAGCTGCAGGAACAGGATGTACATGAAGAAGGCCATGCGGCTGACCTTTTCCGACAGCGGCTTGGCGCCCAGCACCATCGCCGCGATCGCGTACCAGATCGCCACATGCGCCGAGACGTTGATCTGCTGGCTGGAATGGCCGAAGCCCCACCAGACGAGCTTGTACATCAGGCTGTCGATCTCGCTGATTAGGCCCAGCGACCAGAGCCAGGTCGGGATCAGGATGATCGCGCCCGAGGCGATGGTGAAGACGGCGATGATCGCCGCGGTGATCGCGCCGAAGGTCACCAGCGGCACCGAGCCCTCGTAGGTGCCCTCTTCCTTGGCGACGACCAGCGTGGCGAAGAAGCAGCAGACGGCGACCAGCGCGCCCACCGCGAAGAGGATGAGCGAGAGGTAGAACCAGTGCGAGGCCATCATCGGCGGGTAGGAGGTGAACATCACCGAGCTGTCGCCGCGCAGCACCGCGTAGTTGGCCATCAGCGCGCCGACGATCATCAGCGCGAAGCCGAGCCAGGCGAATTTCGGCGCCGCCAGCCGCGTGTTCAGCAGGACCGCGGCGGCGAAGTAGAGCACCGCGACCTCGAAGAAGATGATCCAGAAGACCAGCACGTTGGCGCCGTGGCCGGTCAGCACCAGGTAGAAGAGTTCGGCATCCAGCAGCTGGATCGCCGGCCAGCGCGTCAGCGCCACCAGCAGCCCCAGGAGCCCGCCCCAGGCCAGGAACACCACCGCCGCCACCGCGTTGACGCGGATCAGGATCTCGGCGTTGCGCTCGATCTTCAACCCGGTGAAGCGGCAGGTGCGATATTCGGCCTGCACGCCGCTGCCGGCATAGGTGCCCTCGTTCACTGCGGTCATGGCGTCCCCTCGCTTTGGCTCTGCCGGCGGGGTTCGTTGCGCCGCCGGCCGCCGGATGTCCCGGCAACTTTCATGCAGATGCACCGGGCGGCGCGCGGCCGCCCGGGAAACCGTCAGTCGACCACGCGGATACGGCCGGTCATGTTGTGATGGCCGATGCCGCAGTATTCGTTGCAGATGACCCCGAAATCGCCCGTCTCGGTCGGGGTGATGTTGATCACGTGCATGTAGCCCGGATGGACCGAGATGTTGATGTTGGTGGGCTGGATCGACAGGCCGTGCTGCCAGTCCGCCGAGGAGAGGTGCAGCCGGTAGCTCTGCCCCTTCTGCAGCTCGAGGATCGGCCAGAATTCCCACAGCCGGGCGAGGTAGTAGGCATCGCCCCCCGCCGGCGGGCGCACCACCGGCACGCCGTTCTCGAAGACCGGCTCGCCGTTCTCGTCGACGACCTGGTATTCGTCGGCGAAGGCCTCGACCTTGTCGGCGAAGCGCCAGGGCTGGATGCGGTAGGTCTCGGTCGACAGATTCTGCTGCCCGATGAAGTGCCAGGCGATCATGAAGAAGAACATGAACAGCCCCCAGAGGAAGGCGATGATCACCCAGCCCAGCTCGATGCCGTGGATGGGCTCCTTCCACCAGAGGCGGTTTTCCGGAGGTGTGATGGCCATGTCATGCCCTCGCGCGTGAAGCCGGGATCAGTCGGCGATCGGAACGGAAACGACCTCCATCACCCCCCATACCGTGTAGAGCACGGTCGGAATGGCGATGCCGAGGAAGAGAAGCAGGAACGGATTGTCGAGGATCCGCTGCATGGCCGGGATCTGCGCACGGCCGGGCGCGGCCGGTTTCTTGTCCGTGTCGGTCGTCTGGTCGCTCATGTCGCTCTCCTGTCCCTCGCTTCGCGATGCCCCCGGACGCCGGGGAAGCCCCGGACGGTCGCGAGACATCTCGCCCCGTGCCCGCTCCGCCCCCGCTTTGCGCCGACCGCGTCGCGGTGGCTGGCCGACCCTTTGCGGGAAGCGCCGGAACCCGGCACGGCCTTGAACAAGTGATAGTCAATAATGCGCGAGTTAAATTGACATGGATCAAGGTAATCCATGATTGTTGTTAAGGCGGAGGGTCTTGCGTCCGAATGCCGCGGCCGCGCGACGGGCGGTCGCGACAGGTGCTCCGGAACTGGCGGGAATGGCGGGACGGGCAGGCGACCGGCGCGCGGCTCAGCGCGCGAAGTCCTGCACCGAATACCCCTGCAGGTAGAGAAGCGCGGTCAGGTCGCCGTGGTTGACGCGCAGCTCGCATTGCGCGGCGACGACGGGCTTGGCGTGCAGCGCGACGCCGGCGCCGGCGCGGGCCAGCATGCCGAGGTCGTTCGCCCCGTCGCCCACCGCGATCACCTCGGCGGGCGTGATGCCGAGCCGCGCGCTGATCGCCTCGAGCGCGTCGATCTTCGCCTGCCGGCCGAGGATCGGCTCGACGACGGTGCCGGCGAGGCGGCCGGCCTCGATTTCCAGCAGGTTGGCGCGGTGCTCGTCGAAGCCGAGTTCCGCCGCGACGCGTTCGGTGAAGGCGGTGAAGCCGCCCGAGACCAGCGCGGTATGCGCGCCATGCGCCTTCATCGTCGCCACCAGCTCGCGCCCGCCCGGGGTGTAGGTGATGCGCTCGGCCAGGACCTGCTCGATGATGCCGGCGTCCATGCCGCGGAAGAGCGCGACGCGGGCGCGCAGGGCGGGCTCGAATTCGAGCTCGCCGTTCATCGCCCGCGCGGTGATCGCGGCGACCTCGGGCCCGAATCCGGCCAGATCGGCCAGTTCGTCGATGCATTCCTGCGCGATCATCGTGCTGTCCATGTCGGCCAGCAGCATGCGCTTGCGCCGGCCCTCGGCCGGTTGCACGGCAAGGTCGATCCCCCGCGCCTGCAACTCGGTCCAGACCTGCCAGCGATTCGCCGGCGCCGCCGCCAGGTCGAACTCGGCGGCGATGCCGGGGTTGAGCCAGCGCGCCGCGCCGCCGCCCCAGGCGTCGCGCAGCGCCTCGACGAGCGCGGCCTCGAGCCCGGCCCGCGCCGGATCGCTGAGCAGGGTCGCAACAAGCACCGCCGAAACCTCCTGACCCGCCGCGCCATCCCGGCGCGGCCGGCCGTGGCCTTAGGACAATTGCGGCGGATGCGCCAGAGGCCGGCGGTCAGGTCCGGCGCTGTTCGGGATGCAGGGCGGCGCCGAGGATATGGTTCGAGCGGTGGACGACGTGGCTTGCCTGCCCGACGATCAGCGGATCGGGCGGCAGCGCGATCTGCGGATCCTTGTCGGGATAGTCCAGCGTCGACAGGAAATGCCGCATCGCGTTGAGCCGGGCGCGTTTCTTGTCATTCGACTTGACGATGGTCCAGGGCGCGTCGGCGGTGTCGGTGTAGAAGAACATCGCCTCCTTCGCCTCGGTGTAGTCGTCCCACTTGCCGAGGCTGGCCATGTCGATCGGGCTCAGCTTCCAGCGCTTGAGCGGATCGTTCTCGCGCGACTTGAAGCGGCGCAGCTGCTCGTCGCGGGTGACCGAGAACCAGTACTTGTAGAGCCGGATCCCCGAACGCACGAGCATGCGCTCGAATTCGGGCGCCTGGCGCATGAATTCCAGGTACTCGACCGGGGTGCAGAAGCCCATCACCCGCTCGACGCCGGCGCGGTTGTACCAGGAGCGGTCGTAGAAGACCATTTCGCCCGATGTCGGCAGATGCTCGACATAGCGCTGGAAATACCACTGGCCGCGCTCGATGTCGGTGGGCTTGTTCAGCGCCACGACCCGGGCGAAGCGGGGATTGAGATGCTCGTTGAAACGCTTGATCGTGCCGCCCTTGCCGGCCGCGTCGCGCCCCTCGAAGAGGATCACGAACTTCTGCCCGGTCTCCTGCGCCCAGAGCTGGACCTTGAGCAGCTCGGCCTGAAGGCGCGCCTTCTCCCGCTCGTAGGGGCGGCGGGCGATGCGACGGGGATAGGGGAACTTGCCGGTCTCGAACGCCTCGCGGATACGGTTCGGATCGACCAGGGGGAACTTGCTCGGCTCGCCGGACATCGACCGGCTGCGGGGGGGCTCCGGTACCTCGACCGCTTCGGCCGCTTCGGCCAATTCGGGCGCGGGCGGTTCGGTCCTGTCGGCCTTGTCGGCGGCAGCCGGGACCGCGGCGGGCTTCGCGGCCACGACCGGCGGCGCGGCCTTGCCGGCCGGACGCGCGGCGTCGGGCGCGCCGGTTTCTGCCGCACCGGCTTCGGGAGCGGGCGCGGGGGAAGTTGATTCGGTTTTCAGCGACATGGGGGCTCCTTTGCGCAGAGGCAACGGCCCTGTCTCGCGATCGCGGCCGGTGCGTGCCTTGCGCAGGATCAAGGACACGCGACGGCGTCAGAAAACTGTCACCGGAATGTCACGTTTTCGCGCGTTGCGATCAGTCGGCATCGGTCGCGTGGCGTTGCAGCACCTCGAAGGGCACCACGTCCAGCGTCCGCCGATGCGTCGCGCGCAGTCGGATGCGGGGGGCGGCGCCTTCCTCGTGCGCCTGCAGGAAGCGCCCGGCGCAGAGGCACCAGTGATCGCCCGGCTTGAGCCCGGGAAAGCCCCATTCCGGTCGCGGCGTCGAAAGGTCGTTGCCGAGGTATTTCGACAGCGCCAGGAACTCGGCCGTCATCTCGGCGCAGACGGTGTGCAGCCCGCGATCCTCGGGACCGGTATCGCAGCAGCCGTTGCGGAAGAATCCGGTCACCGGGTCGGTCGAGCAATCCTCGAGCGGGCTTCCGAGCACGTTGAGCGAGGGTTCCTTCATCGGCATCTCCTTCGGGCTCAGAGGCTGGCGGCGATGGCGCGGAACATCGCGATGACGGGGTCGCGGACACCGGGGGCGCGGAAGTCCCGGTCGGCGGCGTTGACCGCGATCACCACCCGGCGGTCGCGGTCGATCCAGATGTACTGGCCGTAGATGCCGCGGGCATAGACCTCGCCCGGCGCGGCATCCGGCGGCAGCCACCACTGGTAGCCGTAGAGCGCGCCGCCGGGAGCGCTGGCGGCCGTCGATTCGGCGATCCATCCGGCGGGGACGAGTTGCGCGCCGCGCCACATCCCGTCCTGCACCACCAGCTGCCCGATGCGCGCGTAGTCGCGCGTCGTCATGTTCAGCCCGCCGAGGACGAATTCCACCCCGCGCCCGTCGGTCAGGTAGAGCGGCTCGCTGTCGAGCCCGAGCGGACGGAAAAGGCGCTCTTCCATCAGTTCGGCAACGCGCCGCCCGGTGGCGCCACGGATCACCATGCCCAGCACATGCGTGTCGATCGAGACATATTCCCAGTCGGCGCCCGGCGGACCGCGGCGCCGGGTCTGGTCGATGGCGAAGCCATCCATCGTGCCGCCGAGCGCCAGCACGCGCCCCATGCGGTTGATGTCGGACCAGAAGTCCATGTAGTCCTCGTTGAACTCCAGACCCGAGGCCATCTGCGCCACCTGCCGGATCGTCACCCCGTCATAGGCCGAGGCGGCGAGCTCGGGCGCGTGGTCGGTCACCGGCGCGTCGAGATCGGGGATCGTGCCGTCGTGATGCAGCGTGCCGAGAAGCAGCGAGAGCACGCTTTTCGCCATCGACCACGAGATGCGCCGGTCCCCGGGCGCGGTGCCGCGGTGGTAGCTCTCGTGCACGATCGCGCCGTCCTTGAGCACGACGATGCCGGTGACGGCGCGCGCCGCGAGCCAGTCGTCGAACCCGTCGGGCATCACCGCCTCGGGGCCGCGGGGCAGGGGGCTGGGCGTGCCGCCGTCCATCGCCACATGGTGGAAGAGCCGGTCCATGCCCGAGAAGTTCTCGACGATCCGGTCCTCGTCGAAGAGCGTGTTGACCGCGAACAGGCGGGTCAGTTCCTCCTGCTTCCAGAGCGCGGCGGCGCCGGTCGCCAGGATCAGCGCCAGCAGGACGAGGCCGAGGCCCTTCAGGAACCGTTTCATCGCTGCCCTCCTGCCGGCGACTGTGGCAGGATGGGCGGGCGGATGGCAAGAGGAGGCGTGCGGTGACGCAGATGATCGAGGTCGAAGTGAACTGCCCGGATGTCGAGACCGCCCGCGCCATCGGCCGCGCCGCGGTCGAGGCGGGGCTCGCCGCCTGCGGCAACGTGATCGCCGGGGTGGAAAGCGTCTATCTCTGGCAGGGCCGGGTGGAGAGCGATCCCGAGGTGACGCTCAGGCTGAAAAGCCGCGCCGGCGTCTTCGACCGGCTCTGCGCGCTGATCGGCCGGATGCATCCCTACGAGCTGCCGGCGATCGTGGCGCTGCCGGTCCTGGCGGCCAATCCGGGCTATGCCGACTGGCTCGAATCGGGCACCCGGGGATGAAAGAACCGCACCCGAAGGCGCGGTTGAGAAGGTGTCTCGGCGCCGCCGAGGGAAGAAGCGGCGCCGCTGCGTCCGCCGTCAGCTGCTGACCGGCGCGACACAGGTCCGGGTCTCGCTGTCCCAGACGGTGCCTTCGGCGCAGGTCAACGCCGTCTGCGCGGGTTTCATGTCGCTGCACATGGCGACGGCCAGGCCCGGAGTCGCGGCCAGGACCAGCGCGGCGAGGGTCAGTTTGGCTTTCATCGGCAATCCTCCGTTGGTCGTGCAGAGGAAGATAACACGGAAAATCGGGTTTCCAGACATATTCCGGACATTTTTCGCCCGCGCGGCGAAATTTTCCGCCCCGCGCGCGGAATCAGGGCATGCGAAGTGCCTGTCGGCGCGTTGACCTCGGCCGGGCCATCGCCAAAATCGCGCCATGACCGGCTTCGCGAAACGACTCACCCGTGCGCCCCTTGCCTTCGACCGCGAGGCCGGGGCCGAGATTGCCGCGCGCTTCGACGACCTGCCCGGCGCGTTGCGCGATCTGCTCGCCGGCACCGCGGGCTGCAGCCCGTTCCTCAAGGCGCTGATCGAGGCCGAGGCCGACTGGCTGCGCGCGGCGCTCGATGCCGGGCCGGAGGCCGCCCTCGACGGCATCCTCGCCGGGCTCGTGCCCGAGGCGCCGAAGGCGACCGCGACCATGCTGCGGCGGGCGAAGGGACGCGTCGCGCTCCTCGCGGCGCTGGCCGATCTGGGCGGGGTCTGGCCGCTGGAGGAGGTCACCGGCGGGCTCACCCGCTTCGCCGATGCCGCCGTGCAGCGCGCCTTCGCCACGCATCTCGCCGAGGAGATCCGCCGCGGCAAGCTGCCCGGCGCCGCGCCCGGCGACGAGGAGACCGGCGCCGGGATGGTGGCGCTGGCGATGGGCAAGATGGGCGCCTTCGAGCTGAACTATTCCTCGGACATCGACCTGATCTGCCTTTTCGACGAGGGCCGCTTCGACGCCGACGACTACCACGACGCCCGCGCCGCCTTCATCCGCGCCACCCGCCGGGCCGCGGCGACGCTTTCCGACCATACCGGCGAGGGCTACGTCTTCCGCACCGATCTGCGCCTGCGCCCCGATGCCAGCGTCACGCCGGTCTGCATCTCGATGGAGGCGGCCGAGCGCTACTACGAGGGGCTCGGCCGGACCTGGGAGCGCGCGGCCTATATCAAGGCGCGCCCGGCGGCCGGCGACATCGCCGCCGGCTGGCGGTTCCTCGAGACGCTGCGCCCCTTCGTCTGGCGCCGGCATCTCGATTTCGCCGCGATCCAGGATGCCCACGACATGCGCCTGCGCATCCGCAGCCACAAGGGGCTGGGCGGGGCGCTGGTGCTCGAGGGGCACGACATGAAGCTCGGCCGCGGCGGCATCCGCGAGATCGAGTTCTTCACCCAGACCCGGCAGCTGATCGCCGGCGGCCGCGACGCCGAGCTGCGCCAGCGCGACACGCTGGGCGGGCTGGCGGCGCTGGCGGCGAAGGGCTGGCTGCCGCGCGAGGTGACCGAGCGGCTGCGCGCGCATTACCGCGCCCATCGCGAGCTCGAACACCGGCTGCAGATGGTCAACGATGCGCAGACCCAGCTCCTGCCCTCGGGTGCCGAGGGATTCGACCGGATCGCGCGCTTCCTCGGCGAGGGTGACACGGCGGCGTTCCGCAAGGCCCTGCGTGACCGTCTGGAGGAGGTCGCGGTGCTCACCGAGGATTTCTTCGCCCCGGCCGAGGCCGCGCCGATGCCGGAACTCGGCGAGGCGCAGCGCGAGATCGTCGCCGGCTGGCGCGCCTATCCGGCGCTTCGTTCGGCGCGCGCGCGCGAGATCTTCAAACGCCTGCGCCCCGAGATCCTCGACCGGCTGCAGCGCGCGGCCAATGCCGACGAGGCGCTGGTCAGCTTCGACCGCTTCCTCGGCGGTCTGCCGGCGGGCGTGCAGCTCTTCTCGCTCTTCGAGGCCAATCCCAGCCTGATCGAGCTTCTGGTCGACATCTGCGCCACCGCGCCGCAGCTCGGCCAGTACCTCGCGCGCAACGCCGGCGTCTTCGACGCGGTGATCGGCGGCGACTTCTTCGCCGACTGGCCGGGCGCGGCGGCGCTGCAGGCGGCCCTGGCGGCGCAGCTGGCGGCGGCGGGGGATTACGAGCGCAAGCTCGACCGCGCCCGGGCCTGGGCGAAGGAATGGCATTTCCGCGTCGGCGTGCACCATCTGCGCGGGCTCATCGACGCCTTCGAGGCGGCGACGCAATACGCCCAGCTCGCCGATTCGGTCCTCGCCGCGCTCTGGCCGCAGGTGGTGGCGGAATTCGCCCGCAAGCACGGCGAGCCGCCGGGGCGCGGGGCGGTGGTGCTGGGCATGGGCTCGCTCGGCGCGCAGCGGCTGAATGCGGGCTCGGATCTCGACCTGATCGTGATCTACGACGCGGACGGGGTGGAAGGCTCGGACGGGCCGCGCCCGCTCGCCGCGCGGGCCTACTACGCCCGGCTGACGCAGGCGCTGGTCACCGCGCTTTCCGCGCCGATGGCCGAGGGCAAGCTCTACGAGGTGGACATGCGGCTGCGCCCCTCGGGGCGGCAGGGGCCGGTGGCGACGGCGCTGCAATCCTTCCGCAACTACCAGCGCGACGAGGCCTGGACCTGGGAGCATCTGGCGCTGACCCGCGCGCGCCCGGTCGCCGGCACCGTCGCGCTGTTCGAGGAGATCGAGAGCTTTCGCCGCGAACTTCTGGCCGAGAAGGCGAAGGGCGAAGCGATCGCCGCCGATGTCGCGGCGATGCGGGCCCGGCTGCAGGCGGCGAAACCCGGCCAGGGCGGGCTCGACGCCAAGGACGGGCGGGGGCGGCTGCAGGATATCGAGCTCTTCGCGCAGATGGGCGCGCTGCGGGCCGCCTCGCCCGCCCGGCGCACCGAGCAGCAGCTCCTGGCCGCGCGCCGCGCCGGGATCATCGCGCCCGAAGTCGAGAGCGCCCTCGCCGCGGCCTACCGGCTGATGTGGCGTACCCACTGCACGCTGCGCCTGCTCGGCGACCGGCTCGGCGACGCCGGGGCGCTGAGCGAGGGCGCGACGGTGCTGCTCCTGCGCGAGACCGGGTTCGACGATCTCGACGCGCTTGTCGCCGCGCTCGAGGAGCAGGCCGGAACCGTCGCCGGGATTCTCGCCGAGGCGCTGCCCGAACCGGAACCGAACGCGACACAGACGTGAAACGGGTCCACCCGATCGGCGGGCCGGCGCGGCGGTGACGCCCCGCCCGCCAGGAGCGAAACGAGCGAACAGGACGCCTTGAGGCGGCCCCGGCGCCACCGGACCCACCAGATCCTGTGGTTGGGCGGTGCTCGCGCCACAAGGCGCTCCGAAAAGTCGCGCCCCTCGGAATCGCCGATTCTTTTCGTTTCTGGCGGAATTCGTGTCGCAATTTTTCACGTCCCTTGCGAAAGATGCAAAATCGGGACGGGATCACCGGTCGCAGGGCCGACTTGCTCATTTTGAGCACGCCCGCATCTCGGCCGAGCTCGGCCCGGCGGGGCGATCAGGGGGACGCCGCGTGCGAACCCGCCCCGGCCGCCGCCTGCGCCGGGGCCG
>SLPP01000176.1 GCA_007131945.1 Paracoccaceae bacterium
AATCCAAGCAGGGAATACGACTTGTCGCAAGCACAACCGGGCGAAGAGTGCCGCAGGGACCCCTTGGCCAATGGGCCTTCCCCGATCAGGTGCCGGTTTCAGGCTTACTGCATTACGGTCTGGGTGCACCGACCAAGGTGGCCAGCGAAGCGGCCTTCTGCGGCAATAACGGCCAGCGGCTGCTGTCGCGCAGCCTCGGGTCGTCGAACATTCTGGAGGTTATCAGGAGTTTACTGTGCGGCAGGCGTGTTTTGACCTGCGCTGGGCGTTGTCCAAATGTCGCAGGATTACGCCGTTCTCGTCGCAATTTTGCGATATTAAAACATACACTTAACCACTCGCGTTCCGACTATGTTCGTGTTGCACTTTGGTAGTAGACTGTAGGAGCTGGCCATGCCGTCATTCGTCACGGTTTCCCGAGCCGCCGCGATTCTCGGCTTTGCGTCGGAGACGCTACGCCTGCGCGTGCACCACAACACGCCGTTTCTAACCGTGGCTCCCGGTCGTACGCAGCCGTATGGAGCGGAAGAGCTGCTCGCTATCGCGCTTGCGCATTCGATTGAAGTTAGCACGCGCCTCCCGTGGCGAGAAGCCGCGCGCGGCGTCCGAAAGACCCAAGGGGCTCGGCAGTTCCTACGGACCGTGGTGAAGGGGGCAGCACAGGCGGCGAGACTTCACATCGTCGGGTGGTCGAAAGTCGCGGACTGCACATCCGCACCGGCGATTGAATGGGAGAGCGCTGATCTTACCGACATCACCGAAGTTGTCACGGCGCGGACACTCCGAACCCAGGACAGGCTCGGCATCGGCATCGTTTGCGCATTTCCGATCTTGGCGGCATGGCAGTTGCTTCAAGCAAAGGCGACAACCGCCGGCTTCGCCGTTTCGGCCGCGGGCGTAGTGCCGCGCAAGCCGTCCTGCATCGGCGCAGACTTCGTAGAAAAGGCAGATCCAGAGTTACGAGCGCGGCGATCGTGCGAGGTTTTGTCGCGGTGAGAACCGCAACTTCCGGGTGGTGCCTCCCGCCCGGATTATCCGCCGGCGGTTGGCCGGCAGGCGCAGGGTAGCGCCACGTTACCAGGCGGTTCTTCTCCATGCGAGGTCGCCCGGGACCGAACAAGGCAGGAGGGACAGGACATGGCAAGGGGACCGAAACGCAGAGCTGACGCGGCGCATGCCGCGGTCAGGTTGCCGACGAACGCAGAGATTCACCGCGTGATCAAGGCCGTGCAAGACCGCGGCCTCACTGTGACGGGCGTCGAGGTCGGCGCCGTTCGAAAGGTCATGATCCGCACCGCGACCATGGGCGAGTCCTCAGCCGACGCGGCGCTCGACGTCTGGCAGCGGCGCCGGTCCAATGCGGCTTAAGATCGGCGGCATCAATACCGTCAGAAAGGAGCTCGCCAGCGGCGAGGTCCGCGTCTACCGCTATCACCGCGCCACCCGTGCGCCGTTGCCCGGTGAGCCTGGAAGCCCCGAATTCCTGCAGGCCTATGCCGAGGCCGAAGCCTCACGCCCAGCGCGCGCCGCGATCCTGGCGACGGAGATCGCCGATTATCTACGCAGCCCGCATTTCGCGAAAAAGCGCGACACCACCAAGCGGGAGTATCGGCGTCTTGCGATGAAGCTCGAGGCCGCCTTCGGCGACATGCCTCTGCGCGCGCTCGAGTCGCGAAAGGCCGCGGGTGTGTTCCTGGACTGGCACGAGGATGTCGCGCTCGACACGCCCCGCGAGGCCGACAACGCGCTGCAGCTCCTGTCGATGCTCCTGCGCCGGGCCTTCCGGCGCGGCCGGATCCGGTCCAACCCGCTGGCGGAAGGCTTCGAGCGCCAGCACCAGGGCGATCGCGCTGACATGATCTGGACCGAGCAGGACGTTGCCAAGTTCATGGAGGGCGCGTCCGTGGAGCTGCAACAGGCACTGATCGTCTTCATGCACACCGGGCAGCGCTACGGCGACGTGGTGCGCATGCGCTGGGCGGACTATGACGGCGAGGTGATCCGCCTGATGCAGCGCAAGACCCGCGAGCCCGTCGAGATCCCGTGCACGGCCGCCCTGCGGCGCATGCTGGACGCCATGCCCCGGACGGGGCCCTATGTCCTGACCCAAGCCGACGGGCGCCCCTGGTTCACCGAGGGCGACGACAAGGCGCTGTCGAAGGCCTGGGCGGCCCACATGCGCGCCGCGGGCCTCTATCGCGAGGACCCGGCCGAGCGGCTGCAGCTGCGGGACCTGCGCGGGACAACCATGACGCTGCTTTTCGAGGCGGGCGCCGGGATCGGCCAGGTGGCCGCGATAACCGGCCACACGCTCAAGAGCGCGGCCTCGATCCTCGAGCGGTACCGGAAGCGGACCAGGGCCGCGGCCGTGACTGCCATGAAGGCCTTCGAGGACTCGCCCGGAGCGGCTTTTGCAAACCGCCTGCAAACCAGGAATCGGGCCGCGCTGGGTGCGGCCGTTAAATCGAAAGGAGATCAAGACGATGGATGGTACCGCCTGCCCGACTCGAACGGGCGACCCCCAGATCCACAATCTGGTGCTCTAACCAACTGAGCTAAGGCGGCACTGGCTGCGATTTACGCGTGACGGGGCGTGAATGCAAGGGTTCGGTGCTTGAAATCGCACCAGTGCTGGCGTAACGCTCGGGGCCTGCCGCGGGCCGGAGGGGGGCATGGGGATCAACCGGGAAAGCGACATCGCCGCCAACCTCCAGATCGGACCGACGACGCTGGGCATGGTGCGGATCTATGTCGAGGCCGAGGGGGTCGAGCTGCCGCTCGATTTCGATCCCGACGAGGCCGAGGAGATCGCCGAGGAGTTGCGCGGAGCGGCCCAGGCGGCGCGCGCGATGCGGGCTGGCGGCGGAAAGCCGGACCCTCGGGGCGGCGGTCGGAAATCCCGGCGCTGAGAACCGTTTCGGCGATTGCTACTGCGGAAAGTGAGAGGCCGGGCACGACCCAGGCGAATCTCGTTGCGGCTGCTTCCTTCCGGACCTGACCGGGTTGGCGAGGAACCTGCCCGCGCCGACCTCTCACGCGCCATCTATGCGTTCCGCGCGCCCGATGCAAGCCGGCAGGCCAGATTGCGCCCGGCGCGCGATCTGCGATACTGCGCCACCCGGGGCCCTCGCGCCCGCAGCGTTCGGGGCTCATGAGCAAGCGCGGCTATCATCACGGCAACCTGCGCCAGGCGCTGGTCGAGGCGACGCTGGAACTCATCGCCGAGAAGGGGCCGGCGGGGTTCACCATGGCCGAGGCGGCGAAGCTCGCCGAGGTCTCGGCGGCGGCGCCCTATCGCCACTTCACCGGCCGGGAGGACCTGATCGCCGAGGTGGCGCTGCAGGGCTACGAGCTCTTCGCCGATCTGCTGGAATATGCCTGGAACGACGGCAAGCCTTCCGTCCTGCGCGCCTTCGAGGCCGTCGGGCGCGCCTATCTCGCCTTCGCGCGCAAGCATCCGGGCCATTACATCGCCATGTTCGAAAGCGGCGTCTCGCCGGGCCAGACGCCCGAGCTTGCCGCCGCGGTCGAGCGGGTCAACCGCGTCATGGTGCGCGCGGCAGAGGCGCTGTCGGCGCGCCTGCCGCCCGACCGGCGGCCGCCGGCGGCGATGTTCTCGGCCCATGTCGCGGCGCTGAGCCACGGCATCGTCGAGCTCTATGCCCGCGGCAAGCCCGGCGCGCGCAGCCCCTTCACACCCGAGGAACTGCTGGAATCCGGGGTCGGCATCTACCTGCGCGGGCTGGGGCTGATCGACACCGACTGCTGAGCCCGCGGACGGGCGATCGGCGGCGCGGGGCGGGATGGTCCACGCGTGGACCGTTCGGTAAACATCTGATATAATGTAGTTAATCTCAGCCGTTAACCTCATTGAAAGTTTCGCGCGGGGTGCGGGGAGCGCGCGGCGGGAGCGTGAGAAAAATCGACTCCGACCCCTTGAAACGCCGCTTGACCTTCCCACCTATGTTAATGTAAATAACATTAACACCGGAACCAAGGAGACACACCGATGACCGCAGTTGCTACCTGGCCCGGACGGGCCGAATCCTGGCTCGACGAGCGTGGCAAGGGCGCCTGGATCGCCGCCATGGTCGTCGGTTTCATCATCTTCTGGCCGATCGGCCTGGCGATCCTGGCCTACATGATCTGGGGGAAGGGAATGTTCGGAAAATCCTGCGCCGTGAAGCGCGCGAGACAGGGCAACTGGGGCGTTCACGCCAGTTCGGGCAATGCCGCCTTCGACGCCTACAAGAGCGAGACGCTGAAGCGGCTGGAGGACGAGCAGGCGGCCTTCGGCGCCTTCCTCGACCGGCTGCGCGAGGCCAAGGACAAGGCCGAGTTCGACGCCTTCATGGACGAGCGCGCCCGCAAGCGCCGCGAGGAAGCCAGCGCCGCCGAAGAGGGCGCCTGACTGCGCAGCGCCCGGTCGCTTTCCGACCGTTTCGACCGCCCGTGTTCGACCGCCCGTGCGCCCGCGCGGGCGGTTTTTCGTCCGGCATGGCCGGTTTTTCCGGCCGGCATGGCCGGCGCGGTGCCGGGCCGTCGCCGTGACGCCCGCCGGCTCGCTTGAACGCCGGTCGCGGTCGCGCTACCATGAAGCGGACGACCGCCGGCAAGGCGGCGCGATGCAGGGAGGTCCGATGTCCGCGCCCGAACCGCTGCGCCTGCATGTCCCCGAGCCCGAGGTCCGGCCCGGCGACGAACCCGATTTCAGCCATGTGCAGATTCCCCGGGCGGGCTCGGTCCCGCGTCCGCCGGTGGATGTCGACCCGCGCGAGATCCGCGATCTCGCCTATTCGATCATCCGCGTCCTCAACCGCCAGGGCGAAGCCGTCGGCCCCTGGGCCGGCACGCTGAGCGAGGACGAGTTGCGCGACGGGCTGCGGCACATGATGACGCTGCGGGCTTTCGATGCCCGGATGCAGAACGCGCAGCGGCAGGGCAAGACCTCGTTCTACATGCAGCACATGGGCGAGGAGGCGGTGAGCTGCGCCTTCCGCCGGGCGCTGGAGCCGGGCGACATGAACTTCCCGACCTACCGGCAGGCGGGGCTGCTGATCGCCGGCGGCTATCCGATGGTCGAGATGATGAACCAGATCTTCTCGAACGAGGCCGACCCGCTGAAGGGCCGCCAGCTGCCGATCATGTATTCCTCGAAGGAGCACGGCTTCTTCTCGATCTCGGGGAACCTGGCGACGCAGTTCATCCAGGCGGTGGGATGGGCGATGGCCTCGGCGATCAGCCGCGACACCCGGATCGCGGCGGGCTGGATCGGCGACGGCTCGACCGCCGAGAGCGACTTTCACGCCGCGCTGGTCTTCGCCTCGACCTACCGCGCGCCGGTGGTCCTCAACATCGTCAACAACCAGTGGGCAATCTCGACTTTCCAGGGGATCGCGCGGGGCGGCTCGGGCACCTTCGCCGCGCGCGGGCTGGGCTTCGGCATCCCGGCGCTCAGGGTCGACGGCAACGACTACCTTGCCGTGCACGCGGTGGCGAAATGGGCGGTCGAGCGCGCGCGGCGCAACCTCGGCCCGACGCTGATCGAGCATGTCACCTACCGGGTCGGCGCGCATTCGACCTCGGACGATCCCTCCGCCTACCGGCCGAAGACCGAATCCGACGCCTGGCCGCTGGGCGACCCGGTGATCCGGCTGAAGAAGCACCTGATCAAGATCGGCGCCTGGTCGGACGAACGCCATACCCAGGCCGAGGCCGAGATCATGGACGAGGTCGTCGCGGCGCAGCGCGAGGCCGAGAAGCACGGCACGCTGCATTCAGGCGGCAAGCCCTCGACCCGCGACATGTTCGAGGGGGTCTTCGCCACCATGCCGCCGCATCTGCGGCGCCAGCGCCAGAAGGCGGGGGTCTGACATGGCCCGCATGACCATGATCGAGGCGATCCGCTCGGCGATGGACGTCTCGATGGGCCGCGACGAGAAGGTCGTCGTCTTCGGCGAGGATGTCGGCTATTTCGGCGGGGTCTTCCGCTGCACGCAAGGGCTGCAGCAGAAATACGGCGTCACCCGCTGCTTCGACGCGCCGATCAACGAGGCGGGCATCGTCGGCACCGCGATCGGCATGGCCGCCTACGGGCTGAGGCCCTGCGTCGAGATCCAGTTCGCCGACTATGTCTACCCGGCCTACGACCAGATCGTGTCCGAGGCGGCGCGCATCCGCTACCGCTCGAACGGGCAGTTCACCTGCCCGATCGTCGTGCGCATGCCGACCGGCGGCGGCATCTTCGGCGGGCAGACCCACAGCCAGTCGCCCGAGGCGCTGTTCACCCATGTCTCGGGCCTGAAGACCGTGGTGCCGTCGAACCCGCACGACGCCAAGGGCCTCTTGATCGCGGCGATCGAAGATCCCGACCCGGTGATCTTCCTCGAGCCGAAGCGGCTCTACAACGGCCCCTTCGACGGCCATCACGACCGCCCCGTCACGCCCTGGTCGAAGCATCCGCTGGGCGAGGTGCCCGAGGGGCATTTCACCGTGCCGCTAGGCGAGGCGGTGGTGCGCCGGCCGGGCAGCGCGGTCACGGTCCTGACCTATGGCACGATGGTGCATGTCGCCGAGGCGGCGGCCGGGGAATCGGGCGTCGATGCCGAGGTGATCGACCTGCGCACGCTCCTGCCCTATGACCTCGAGGCGATCACCGCCTCGGTGCGCAAGACCCGGCGCTGCGTCGTGGTGCACGAGGCGACGCTGACCTCGGGCTACGGCGCGGAGCTCGTCTCGCTCGTGCAGGAGGAATGCTTCTGGCACCTCGAGGCGCCGGTGGCGCGGGTGGCGGGCTACGACACGCCCTACCCGCATGCCCAGGAATGGGACTATTTCCCCGGGCCGAAGCGCGTCGCCGAGGCGCTCATCGCGACGATGGAGGCGTGAGGATGGCCGAGCATGTCATCAAGCTTCCCGATATCGGCGAGGGCGTGGCCGAGGCCGAACTCGTCGAATGGCATGTCAAGGTCGGCGACGTGGTGCGCGAGGACGACACGCTGGCGGCGGTGATGACCGACAAGGCGACGGTCGAGATCCCGGCGCCGCGCGACGGCACCGTCGCCTGGCTGGGCGCCGAGGTCGGCGAGACGGTCTCGGTCGGTGCGCCGCTGGTGAAGCTGATGGTCGAGGGCGAGGAAGGCGAGGCGCCGGCGGCCGAGCCCGCCGCGCCGGTGCCGGAGGCGGCGAAGGCCGCGCCCGACAGACCCGGTGCCGAGGCGGCGGCGAAGCCCG
>SLPP01000417.1 GCA_007131945.1 Paracoccaceae bacterium
ATCTCGATCCGCTCCATCAGCGGGCCGAAATCGACGAGGAGCCTGCCGCGGCCGCCGGCCTCCATCTGCGCGATGACCTCGGGCGCGAGCTGCAGGTTCCAGGCATAGTCCATCTCGCCGGTCTGGAAGACCGCGCGCGCGGCACCCGTGGCGTCGCCGCCACCGGCCCAGGTGATCGAGGCGAAATAGGGCTGGGTCGGCACCCGGTAGTTCTCGTTCATGACGTATTCGACGACGTCATTGGGCCGGAAATTCGCCACCCGGTAGGGGCCGGTGCCGATCGGGGCGAAGTTCTGCTCGGTGCATTCGGGCGCGCGTGCGCCGAGGCAGTTCTCGAACTGCGCCTTCTGGATGATCGGCGAACCGGCGCCGACGAAGGGCTGGTAGGGGTTGGGGGTCGCATCCTCGAAGGTGACGCGGACGGTGCGGTCGTCCAGCGCCTCGACGCTCTCGATCCCGGCGAAGCGGTCGCGGTAGGCACAGCCGCCCTCGGGATGGGTGCAGTATTCATAGGTGAAGACCACGTCCTCGGCGGTGACCGCGGTCCCGTCGGACCAGAGCAGCCCCTCGGTCAGGACCCAGGTGATCGACTTGAGATCCTCGCTGACGCCGCCGTTTTCCAGAGTCGGCAGTTCGTCCACGAGCCAGGGCGTGAGTTCGCCCTTCTCGTTGAACCGCGCCAGCGGCTCGAGCACGATCGAGGCGGCGTTCATTTCCTTGGTGCCGCCCGACAGGAAGACGTTCATCGTCGAGACGGCCTGCCAGTAGATGATGTTGAGATGGCCGCTCGAGCCGCGCTCGCGCTCCTCGGCGAGCGCCAGTCCCGGCACAAGCGCCAGGGCCGCGACCGCGCCCATCAGTTTCGTTCTGCGTGTCATGCATCCTCTCCTTGTTGGATATGCTCGGACCTCGTCGTGGCGCCGGTTTGACCGGTGCGCGTTCTTGACTGCGGCTGCGTGGCGTCATGCAGGTGGCAGGCCACGAAACGCCCCGGCGCGACCTCGCGGAATTCGGGGTCGATCCGGTGGCAGATGTCCATCACCTTCGGGCAGCGGGTGCAGAAGTTGCAGCCCTCCGGCGGGTTCGAGGGCGAGGGCACGTCGCCGGTCAGGATGATCCGCTCGACGCGCGCCTCGATGTCCGGGTCGGGCTCGGGCACGGCGGACATCAGCGCCTCGGTATAGGGGTGCAGCGGCTTTTCGTAGAGCCCGTCGCGCGGGGCGAGCTCGACGATCTTGCCCAGATACATCACCGCCACCCGGTCGGCGATGTGACGCACCATGCTCAGGTCGTGGCTGATGAACATGTAGGTCAGCCCGAAACGGTCCTGCAGTTCCTCCAGCAGGTTGACGACCTGCGCCTGGATCGAGACGTCGAGCGCTGCGATCGGCTCGTCGCAGACGATGAACTTCGGATTCAGCGCCAGCGCCCGCGCAATCCCGATCCGCTGCCGCTGCCCGCCCGAGAAGGCATGCGGGTAGCGGTTGGCGAAGTTGCGGTTGAGCCCGACCGCGTCCATGAGCTCGTAGACCCGGTTCAGCCGCTCCTTGCCCGAGAGCCTGCCGTGCTCCTCCAGCGGCTCGGCGATGATCGCGGCCACCGTCATGCGCGGATTGAGACAGGCCTGCGGATCCTGGAAGACCATCTGCATCTTCGGCCGCAGCCTTCTGAGCTGCGTCTGGCTCATCCGGCCGATCTCGGTCCCGTCGATCCTGATCGAACCCTCGGTGATGTCGTAGAGCCGCAGCACCGCGCGCCCGCAGGTCGATTTCCCGCAGCCCGACTCGCCGACGACGCCCAACGTCTCGCCCTCGTAGATGTCGAAGCTGACGCCATCGACGGCCTTGACGCTGCCCAGCTGCCGGCGCAGGAGCCCGCCGAGGATCGGGAAATGCATCTTGAGGTTCGTCACCTCGACCAGCTTCCGGCGGCCGCTGCCCGTATCCGCGCTCATACCGGAGCCCCCGTCCGGTGATCCCAGAAACAGGCGGTGTCGTGGCCCTTGCCGATGTCGCGCCGCGGCGGGTTCTGGCGGTGGCAGCGGTCGAAGGCGAATTCGCAGCGGGCGCGGAACGGGCAGGCCGAGGGATGCGCGCCGAGGATCGGCGGCTGCCCCTCGATCACCTTGAGCTTCGCCTCGCGCGGCTCGCGCAATTTCGGCACGGTCTGCAAAAGCGCGCGGGTATAGGGATGCGCCGGGTTGGCGAAGACCTCGCGCACCGGCCCGTGCTCGACCACCTGGCCGCCATACATCACCAGCACCCGGTCGGCGATGCCGGCGATCACGCCGAGATCGTGCGTGATCCAGATGATCGCCATGCCCAGCCGCTGGCGCAACTCCTTCACCAGTTCCAGGATCTGCGCCTGGATCGTGACGTCGAGCGCCGTCGTCGGCTCGTCGGCGATCAGCACCTTGGGGTCGCAGGCGAGCGCGATGGCGATCATCACCCGCTGCCGCATCCCGCCCGAGAACTGGTGCGGAAAGTCCTTCAGCCGCCGCTCGGCATCGGGAATGCCGACGAGATTCAGCAATTCGACCGCGCGGGCGCGGGCGCGCCGGCGGTCCATCTTCATGTGCTTGCGCAGGGGCTCCATGATCTGGAAGCCGACGGTGAAGACCGGGTTCAGGGAGGTCATCGGGTCCTGGAAGACGAAGCCCACCTCGCGCCCGCGCACCTTGCGCAGCCCCTCGGGCGTGGCTTTCAGCAGGTCGCGGCCGGCGAGCAGCACCTCGCCCTCGCGCACCTCCGCCGGCGGCGAGGGCAGAAGGCCGAGGAGCGACATCATCGTCACCGACTTGCCCGAGCCGGATTCGCCGACGACGCCCAGCAGCTCGCCCGGCTTCAGGCTGAAGCTGACCGAATTGACCGCGTGGATATCGCCCGCGCGCGTGCGGAACACGGTCTTCAGGTCCTTGACGTCAAGAACGGGCGCGGCCCCGTCGGGCATGCTTCCCTCCCCAGGGATATCGTTGTCTTGCGCCCGTTTTCGGGTTCGCGTCTCGGGCCACCTTTACAACAATCCCGCGACCCGGCAAGAAAAAAACCAGTGGTTGCAATCCGGCTTTCGCCGGGACGACCGATCCGCCCGGTTCCTGCGCGCGACGCCGCATCGCCGGGCCCTGCCGACCGCGTCGCCGGAGTGATCCATGCCCGGCCCCCAGATCCTGCCGCCGCGCGCCATCCTCGAGCGGCTGATCGCCTTTCCGACGGTCAGCGCCGACAGCAATCTCGCGCTGATCGACTGGGTGGCGGACTATCTCGCCGCGCACGGGATCGCCGCGACGCGCGTGCCCTCGCCCTGCGGCACCAAGGCGCATCTCTTCGCCCAGACCGGCCCGGCGGTACCCGGCGGCGTGGTGCTCTCGGGCCACAGCGACGTCGTCCCGGTCGACGGACAGGCCTGGACGACCGATCCCTGGCGGCTGACCGAGAAGGGCGGCGCGCTCTACGGGCGCGGGACCTGCGACATGAAGGGTTTCGTCGCGCTCGCCATCGACGCGATGGCCAAGGCCGCCGCCATGCCGCTGGCCCGACCGCTGCAGCTCGCGCTCTCCTATGACGAGGAGGTCGGCTGCATGGCCGTGGCGGATCTGGTCGAGGCGATGGTCGGCGCGCTGCCCCGCGCGCGGGCGGTGATCGTCGGCGAGCCGTCGATGATGCGGCTGGTGACCGGCCACAAGGGCGGGATCGGCTACCGCGTGCATGTGCGCGGCCATGCGGTGCATTCCTCGCGCCAGCCCTACGGCGTGAGCGCGATCATGGAGGGGGCGAAGCTGATCGACTGGGCCAACCGCGCCAATGCCAGGAACGCCGCGCACCCGCCGTCGCCCGAGGCCGCACCCTTCGATCCGCCCTTCACGACGCTCAATGTCGGCCGGATCGCGGGCGGCACCGCGCATAACATCACCGCGCAGGACTGCGCCTTCGACCTGACCTTCCGCGTCGTGCCGGGCGAGGATCCCGGGGACTGGATCGCCAGCGCCCGCGCCGAGGCCGACCGCATCGAGGCGGGGATGCAGAGGGTCCACCCCGAGACCGGCATCACGCTGGAGCAGGTCTTCCACGCCCCGGCGCTCGCGCCCGAGGCGGGCGGCGCCGCCGAGGCACTGGTCCGGCGGCTGACCGGCGACAATGCCAGCCACGTCGTCAGCTACGGCACCGAGGGCGGGCAGTTCCAGGCGCGCGGCTACTCGGTCGTCGTCTGCGGCCCCGGCGACATCGCCCAGGCGCACCAGCCCGACGAATTCGTCAGCCTCGCGCAGTTCGCCGCCGCCGAGGCCTTCCTCGACCGGCTGCTCGCCGATCTCTGCGCGTCCTGACCTTGCGTCCTGAACCGGCAAGGCGGGCCGCGAAAAGTTTCATTGCGGTTAACGGCGCCGTTTTGTCGTTATAAAACATTGGCTTGCGAAAGCGTCCGCATGCGGACGCTGGCCGCTCGAGGCGGGTTTTCAACGCCTGCCGCTCGCGCCACCCAGGCAGGGCCACCGCAACCCGCGCCGCCCGGCCCTTGCCCTCCGCCCGGCTTTTCGCGATGAACATGTGAACCTTTCGCCGCCGGACGACATTCATGCCCGTGAAGAACCGCTTCGCCGACCTCCACCCCGCGCTGACCGCGCTGCGCCACGATTTCCACCAGCATCCCGAGCTGATGTACGATGTCCACCGCACCGCCGGCATCGTCGCCGAAAAGCTGCGCGAGATCGGCTGCGACGAGGTGGTCGAGGGGATCGGCCGGACCGGCGTCGTCGGCGTGATCCGCGGCCGCGCCACCGCCTCGGGCCGGGTCGTCGGCCTGCGCGCCGACATGGACGCGCTGCCGATCCACGAGGCGACCGGGGCGGCGCATGCCTCGCGCGTGCCGGGCAGGATGCATGCCTGCGGCCATGACGGGCACACGGTGATGCTGCTCGGCGCGGCGCAGTACCTCGCCGAGACGCGCAATTTCGACGGCACGGCAGTGCTGATCTTCCAGCCCGCCGAGGAGGGCGGCGCCGGCGGTCGGGCGATGGTCGAGGACGGGCTGATGGAGCGCTTCGGCATCGAGGAGGTCTACGGGCTGCACAACATGCCCGGCCTGCCGCCCGGCCAGTTCGCCATCCGCGCCGGCGCGATGCTCGCCTCGGCCGACGAGTTCGAGATCACCGTCACCGGCCGCGGCGGGCATGCCGGCATGCCGCATCGCGCCATCGACACGACGCTCGTCGCCAGCCACATCGTCGTCGCGCTGCAGTCGATCGTGGCGCGCAACGCCGACCCGCTCGGCTCGATCGTCGTCACGGTGGGCAGCTTTCACACCGACAGCACCGCCTCGAACGTGATCGCGCACGAAGTGGTGCTGCAGGGCACCGTGCGCTGCCTCGATTCCGGCCTGCGCGATCTGGCCGAGGAACGCGTGAAGGCGCTGGCCACCGCCACCGCCATGGCCTACGGCGCCAGCGCCGAGGTGCATTACGAGCGCGGCTACCCGGTGACCATGAACGCCCCCGAGAATACCGAATTCGCCGCCGCCGCGGCCGCCGCCGTCGCCGGTCATGTCGACCGCGAGATGAAGCCGATCATGCCGGCCGAGGATTTCGCCTACATGCTGGAAGCCCGCCCCGGCGCGTATATCTTCCTCGGCAACGGCGACTCCGCCCAGTGCCACCACCCGGCCTACGACTTCAACGACGCCATCATCCCCGTGGGCAGCAGCTGGTTCGCGACCCTCGCCGAACAGCGCATGCCGATAACCTGAACCAGAGGAACCTCCATGCCCGTCAAGAACCGCTTCGCCGAGCTTCTGCCCGAGATCACCGCCTGGCGCCGCGACTTCCACGAACACCCCGAGCTTCTCTACGAGGTGCACCGCACCGCCGGGATTGTCGCCGCGAAGCTGCGCGAATTCGGTTGCGACGAGGTGGTCGAGGGGATCGGGCGCACCGGCGTCGTCGGCGTCATCCGCGGCAAGGCGAACGGCTCGGGCCGGGTGATCGGGCTGCGCGCCGACATGGATGCGCTGCCGATCATCGAGGCGACGGGCTCGGCGCATGCCTCGAAGGTGCCGGGCAAGATGCACGCCTGCGGCCATGACGGCCACACGGCGATGCTTCTCGGTGCCGCGAAATACCTCGCAGAGACGCGCAACTTCGACGGCACCGCGGTCGTCATCTTCCAGCCCGCCGAGGAGGGCGGCGCCGGCGGGCGGGCGATGTGCGAGGACGGGCTGATGGAGCGCTTCGGCATCCAGGAAGTCTACGGCATGCACAACATGCCCGGCCTGCCGCTGGGCTCCTTCGCCATCCGCGAGGGCGCCTTCTTCGCCGCCACCGACACCTTCCTGATCCGGCTCGAGGGCAAGGGCGGGCACGCCGCCAAGCCGCACGAAACGGTGGACACGACCGTCGTCGCCGCGCAGCTGGTCACCGCGCTGCAGACCATCGCCAGCCGCAACCACGACCCGGTGAAGAACCTCGTCGTCTCGGTCACCTCGTTCCGGACCGAATCGCAGGCCTTCAACGTCATCCCGCAGCATGTCGAGCTGAAGGGTACCGTGCGCACGATGGACCCGGCGACGCGCGAAATGGCCGAGACGCGGATCAAGGCGCTCGTCACCGGGGTCGCCGGCGCCTTCGGGGCGACGGCGCAGGTCGAGTACATGCGCGGCTACCCGGTGATGGTGAACAGCCCCGAACAGACCGAATTCGCCGCCGGGGTGGCGCGCAGGGTCGCCGGTGACTGTCGCCCGGCGCCGCTGATCATGGGCGGCGAGGATTTCGCCTACATGCTGGAGGAGCGCCCCGGCGCCTATATCCTCGTCGGCAACGGCGACACCGCGCAGGTGCACCACCCGGAATACGATTTCGACGACGACGCGATCCCGGCGGGCTGCAGCTGGTGGGCCGGGATCGTCGAGGAGCGGATGCCGGCGGGCTGACGCCGGCGCGCCCGATCCGCCCGCCCGATCGCCCGCCGGTATCCGCTTCCAGCGACGGCGGTCCGCAACGCGAAACGCGCCCCGATGGGGCACGTTCCGGCCGCCCGGCGGCCCAGCCTCAGCGCAGCAGCTTCTTCCAGTCGCTGATCCGCGCGCGGACCACGACCGCGATGCCGACCAGCGCCGCCGCCAGCAGCAGCCAGCGCGCATTGTCGAGATGCGCGAGCCACGGGGCCGCGGCGACGCCGGCCTCGGTCGCCGCCTCCTGCGCCAGATCGGCCGCACCGG
>SLPP01000355.1 GCA_007131945.1 Paracoccaceae bacterium
AGCGGCGTGAGGTACATCGGGATCTGGTAGAGCCCGATGAACAGCAGAAGCTCGTCGACCAGCGCCGCCGGCAGGACGCTGAGAAAGAGCGCGATGTTGCGGTTGCCGGCGACGATGCCGATTGGCGCCACCGTCGCCCGCGAGCCGCTGGCCCGCGCCACCAGCGCGGTGCCCGCCTGCAGCGCGAAATTGACCACGAGCACCAGCGCCAGCAGCCCCCAGACCGCGCCGCCCTCGCGCAGTGCCGGGCCGACCGCGCCCATGATCGCGACGACAACGACACCGAGGATCAGCGCGGCCAGCCCGTCCATGCGCCTGAGCGCCCGGTCGTGCCCCGGCACCACGCCCCTGAGCCGCAGGACCAGCGCGAAGCCGCCGGCGAGCGCGATCACCGCGAGGAGCCGCAGCACGATCGCCGCGACCTCGCCCGGGTCGCCGAAGGCCGGAACCAGCGCGAAAACGGGGATCACGGTGAAGGGCAGCAGCGCGGTGCCGAGGACCAGCTGCCGCAGCGCCGGGACCGGGTCGCCGCCGGACATGATGGCGATGTTCGGGCTGCCGGTGATCGGCGCCGCGGCCAGCATCAGCACGATCCCCAGCGCCGCCGCACCCTGCCAGCCCAGCCCGAGGAAGGCGAGCGCCGCCGCGACCGGCAGCGCCAGTTGCAGCGCCAGCGTGACCCCCAGCGCCCGGCCGATTCCGCGCAGGCCGGCGCGCACGCCCTCGACGCCCAGCCGCAGCACCGCGAGGAAGAGAAGCAGCACAACCATCGGCGCGATCAGCACGCGGCTCGCCTCGGCCGCCGCCGGCGCGACGAGGCCGAGCGCGACGCCGGCGGCGAGCCCCGCCACCAGCGCCATCCGCCCGTGCCGGGCGCAGAAGTCGAGAAACCCGCCCATGCCTGCCTCCGCCCGGCAGGCTACAGGTCGCGGCGGCATTGTCCAGCCACGGGCCGGCTACCGCGCGGCGATCGGGGGCGTTCCGGCTGGCCGGCAACGGCGGCGGGCCGTCGATCCGGTGCTGCGGAAAGTGCCGGTCGCCTGGTGACGGCGCGGCGCCGTGAACCGTTGCCTGCCCCTCCGCGGGCCGGCGGCGACGGGGCCTCAGTCCGCGCCGTCTTCGACGTCGGACTCCTCGTCCTCGCCATCGAGTTCGCCCTCGGCGCGCGGCTCGACTTCGGGCTCGGCGGCCTCGACCGGGTTCGCGGCCTCCTCGGCGGCGGCGTTGATCGCCTCGCAGCCGGCGATCGCCGGCGCCTGGGCGCAGACCATGACGCGGGTCAGCACGGTGGCGCAGCCCTCGGCGCGGCGGTCCTCGGTGCAGGCGGCGATGCGCTCGGCGGTGAGAACCGCAGCGGTCTCCTGGGCCAGCGCCGGGGGCGCCAGCAGGGCCGCCGCGGCGAGCGACAGGATGGAAAGCGGCATCGGCTTGGATCGGGTCATCGCGGGTTCCTTTCGTGTGATGTCTTCGACAGAACGCCGGGCCTCGGCATCGGCTCCATGCCGCGCCGTGCTCAGACCGGCAGGATGGTCGTCGCCTTGATCTCCTCCATCGAGAGGAGCGCGGTGACGTTGTAGATCTTCACGTCGCGGATCAGCGCCTGGTAGAAGGCGTCGTAGGCGCGCGCGTTCGCCACACGGACCTTGAGGATGTAGTCGATCTCGCCCGCCAGCCGATGCGCCTCCATCACCTCGGGGCGGGCGCGGACCGAGCACAGGAACCGCTCCTGCCAGTCTGCCTCGTGCTCCGAGGTCCGGATGAGCACGAAGAAGCAGGCCTCGAGCCCCAGCGCCTCGGGATCGAGCAGCACCGTCTGCCGGCCGATCACGCCGGCCTCGCGCAGCTTGCGGATGCGGTTCCAGACCGGCGTCTTGCTGGAGCCGACCTTGCGCGCGATCTCGTCCAGCGACTGGCTCGCGTCCTGCTGCAGCTCGGCCAGGATCTTGCGGTCGAGCGGGTCGAGATCATGCGCGGGCATCGGCGTCTCCGTCGGCGATGAGCGCGGTTTATCCTGCGGACGCGCAGCGGGCAAGTCGCCGACCCGCCGCCGGGCTGCCGCGCTTCCGTCCAACTTTCGCCGGAATTCTCCTGCGTTCTGGACACCGTGTGACACGAGTGAGCAGGAGTAGCGAGTGAGTGCCCAATCGCCGACCCGGCCGTCTGCCTGGCGCGGGCGCCTGAAGGACGATTCCGGCAGCGCCTCGATCGAGGCGGTGATCTGGATGCCGGTCTTCATCGTCTTCATCGCGCTCGTCTTCGATGCCTCGATGATCTTCATGAACCGTGCCCATGTGATGCGCGCGATCCAGGACGGCAACCGCCTCTACGCGGTCGGCCGGGTGAACACGCTCGAGGAGACCGAGGCGGCGATCGCGGCCGGGGTGGCGCGGTTCGGCGCCACGGTCGAGCCGGTCACCCAGCGCCAGGGCCAGTTCGTGCAGAGCGTAGTCACCGTGCGCGCCGGCGATCTGTCGGGCGTCGGGCTGCTGCAGCCCTTCGCCAATCTGCAGCTCACCATCTTCGCCCATCACCTGATCGAGGATTGAGGGCCGAAACGAGGTTCACCATGCGTCTTTCCGTCCGGTTCGGCCCCCGTCTGCGCGACTTCGCGCGCGACGCGCGCGGCTTCTTCAGCGTCTTCAGCCTCTATGCGCTGGTGGTGATGATCCTTCTGGTCGGCTTCGCGCTCGACCTGGCGAACCACTACTCGGCGCGCACGCAGCTGCAGGTCGCGGCCGACACGGCTGCCCATGCCGCGCTGGTCACGCGCCGGCGCGAGAACGCCGAGGAGGCGAAGGACACCGCACTGGTGCTGCATTCGGCCAACATGTCACCCGAGCGCTTCGGCGCAGCGCTGACCGAGGACGACATCGAGTTCGGCACCTGGAGCTTCGCGAACCGGACCTTCACGCCGGATCCCGATTCACGCACCGCGGCGCGCGCCACGGCCCGCATGGCCAGCAGCCGCGCGAACGAGTTGCGCACCTTCCTTCTGCGCTTCGCCGGCGTGTCGGCCTTCGACGTCGAGGCGACAGCTGTCTTCAGCGTCTATCAGCCGGCCTGCCTGCGCGAGGGATTCGTCGCCGAGGGACGGGTCGACATGCAATCCAACAACAACTTCCTCAACGGCTTCTGCATCCATTCGAACGATCACGTGCGGATCAACCAGAACAACTATTTCGAGGAGGGCACGATCGTCTCGATGCCCGATCTCGACAAGCTGGACATCCCCAACAGCGGCTTCGAGCGCAACGAGGGGCTGGAAGCGGCGCTGCGCGAGGGCAGTATCGACATCCGCATCCTCAACGAGTTCGACACCATCCGCACCGGTCTTCTGGATCGCGACCCGAACTACCTGCCGGACTACATCGACCCGATCGACCCGGTGGTCTACCAGAACCTGACCCGCAACAACAATTCGCTCACCGCCGCGGATTTCACGCCGAACCGGGTTCACGAACTGACCTGCACCCGCTCCAACGGGTCGATCAGCATTCCGAACAACACGGTGATCAGCAACGTGGTCATCGTGACCAACTGCCCGATCTCGATGGGTCAGAGCGTCCAGCTCGAGGATGTGGTGCTCTTCACCACCTCGACCGACAGCCGTTCGATCGACGGCGCCTCGGGGGTCAATCTCGGCAAGCCCGACGACTGCGCACCCGGCGGCGGCGTGCAGATCCTGACCATGGGCGGCATGCGCTTCCCCTCCGCGATGGGAATTTTCGGCGGCCAGCTGCTGGCCCAGGGCAGCATCGAGTTCGCCGCCCGCGCCGACGGCATCCAGGGCGCCTCGATGGTCGCCGGGGGCGAGATCGACGGCACCTCGAATTCCAACATGTCGCTCTGCGGGACGGGCATGGAAGGCAATTTCGAGGCCGACTACTTCCGCATGGTTCTCTGAGCACCGCCACGCATCGGCAGAACGCGGAAAGGGCGGCCGGCAGGTGCCGGTCGCCCTTCTTCGTAACGGGTGGTTCGTCGCTCAGAGCGAACGCAGGCGCGGGTCGCGCCAGCGCGCGGCCGGCTCGATGATCAGCTCGTGCAGCGCCCAGACCAGCGCATCGACGCGGTCGGGGCTGCCCTGGCCGCGAAACCCCTGCGCCGTCATCAGAGCCATCTGCTCCTCCAGCGCCGCGAGCCCCGGCAGGTGCTTCACCCGCCCCTGTTCGTAAAGCGCCGCGACCGGCTCGGCGCGCGCCGCCTTGCCGCGGGTCGCGCGCACCGCGCGATAGGGCACCAGCGGGTCGACCTGGCGCAGCACGTCGGCGATCAGCTCGCCCCCCTGGTTCACCTCGGCGACGACGCGCTCGGCCCCGTGGCGCGCCTTCGCCGCCAGCGCCGCCCGCGCCCATTCCGAGGGCGAGGCCGCCTCGACGCTGGCATCCTCGATGACATAGGCGCGCCAGTCCTGCACCGGCCCCTCGGTCACCGCGCCGACGACCATGATGCCGCAGACATCCGATTTCGCATGCCCGGTCACCGCCGGGTCGATGGCGACCACGACGCGGGTGAGTGGCGGCAGGTCGCGGATCCGCGCGCTCTCGATCAGCGCGGTCGGGAAGAGCGTGCCCTCGGCATCCTCCATCAGCACGCCGTCGAGTTCCTGCCTGCCCAGCCGCGTCGCGCCGTAGCGCAGCTGCATCTCTTCCAGGAACGACGCCGCCAGCCAGGCCTTGTTGGCGCTCGTCGGCGCGTGCGTCGTCACCGTGCTGGGCAGTCCCAGAATGCGCTTCAGGGTCGGCTGCGCCCGCGGCGTCGTGGTCACGATCTGCTGCGGGTGATCGCCCAGGCGCAGGGCGAACTGGAGCATGTCCCAGGCTTCCTCGGCCTTCTTCCACTTGGCCAGTTCGTCGGCCCAGGCGGCGTCGAACTGCGGCCCGCGCAGCGCCTCGGGCTCCTGGGCGGAGAACGCCTGGGCGATCGCCCCGTTCGGCCAGACGAGGCGGCGCTTCGTCGCCTCCCATTCCGGCCGCCGGTCGGGCGGCGAGCAGGCAAGGATGCCGCTGTCGCCGAAGATCATCACGTCGCGCGCCTGGTCATAGGTCTCGCCGACCAGCGCGACGCGCCTGGCGCTGCCCGGATCGCCCGGGCGCGCGCCCTCGACCTGGGCGCGGACCCATTCGGAGCCGGCGCGGGTCTTGCCCGCGCCGCGCCCGCCGATGCAGATCCAGGTCCGCCATGGCCCGCCCGAGGCCGTGGCCTCGGGCGGCAACTGGTGCGGCAGTGCCCAGAACTCGAAGAGCCAGGGCAATGCCATCAGCGCCTCGTCGCTCAGATCATTCAGGAAGGCCTCCTGCACCGAGGCTGGCGCGCAGGCGATCCATTCGGCGTCGGATCTCGGCACGGGCTGCATCGAGGTCGAGTTCGATCGACCTGTCGCTGCCTCCCGGGTCTCCCAAGTATTTGTCGAACCTGTTTTGTGCATTGATCGTCGATACCCCGACTTTTGTGAACTCTTCGACGACCTTCGGCAGATCTCCGATGGCGTCGTGTCTTCCGGCCTCGAGTTCATCGGTGATCGCGATGACCTTGTTTGCCGTCTTGGACAGGACACGGATCATGAACCGCGCAATGTTTTTTCCTGCCGCCTGTTCCGGATCGAGCTCGTTTATTGTTATCGTTGTCGTTTCTTTTTTCATTCTTGTTTTTGCCCGTTCTCATGCTGCTCCGCACGAGCGAAAAGAAAAAGCGGCCCGGGACGCACCCGTGCCGCTTTCGCAATTCTTCCAGCCTGGACGAATGGTTACATCAGAGCGTGCGCAAAGTCAATTCGCTAACGACCTGATTGCGCCCGGAAAAAACCTAAAATCCGACACAATCCGCCAATCGCGCCCCGCAAGTCATTGACTTCGTTGCTGCGTCTCGATCTCGCGCCAGCGGGCGACATTGCGGTTGTGGTCGGCCAGGTTGGTCGCGAAGGCATGGCCGCCGGTCCCGTCGGCGACGAAATAGAGATAGGGCGTGTCGTCGGGATTCAGCACCGCCTCGATCGCCGCCCGCCCTGGATTCGCGATCGGGGTCGGCGGCAGCCCGTCGATCTGGTAGGTATTGAACAGCACCGCGCCGTGCCGCTGCCGCTCGGTCACGCCGTCGATGTCCGATCGACGGATCGGCCGGTCGAGGCGCCCCTCGCCGCGCGTGATTCCGTAGATGATCGTGGCGTCCATCTGGAAGCGCATGCCGCTGGCCATCCGGTTGTAGAAGACGCTTGCCACCTGCGGCAGTTCCAGCGGCCCACCGGCTTCCTTCTCGACGATCGAGGCGAGGATCAGCGCCTCCTCCGGGCTCGAGAGCGGCACGCCCTCGGCGCGGTTCTCCCAGGCCGTATCGAGGATCGTCTGCTGGCGGGCCTCGATCTCGGCGATCAGCGCGGCGCGATCATGACCCCGACGGACCTCGTAGCTGCCCGGCGCCAGCCGGCCCTCGGCCGGCACCTCTGCAAGCTCGCCATCGAGGAACGGCGCCGCGCTCAGCGCCGACCAGACCTGCCACGACGTCACCCCCTCGACGACCGTCACGCGAAACCGCGTATCGGCCTGCGCGAGCACCGTCTCGAAGGCTTCCGGCCGTTCCTCGGCATCGACCGCGAAGACCGCGAGTTCCTCGAAGCGCCCGGTCGCCGGATCAAGCTCGCGCGCCAGCAGCTCCGAGCGGGTGACGCCCACGCGCAGCACCACCTCGGTGCCGCAGGTCGAGGCCCCGCCGCGGGTGACAATGTCGAGGATCTGGTCCATCGAGGCGCCGGGCTCGATGAGGTACGAGCCGAATCGCAGCCGGTCGTCGCGTTCGGTATACTGCGCGCCGATCCGGAACAGCATCGGGCTCGAGATCGCCTCCTGCCGCTCGAGCGACCGGGTGACCGCACGCAGATTCGCACCCGGCTCCACCCGCAGGCAGATCGCCTGCTCGAGCGGCCCCTCGGCGTAGAAGGCGCGCTGCCCCATCGCCAGCACGCCACCGAGAACGACGAAGCCGACGATCAGCAAGGTCAGGACATTGGCGGCGACGTGCTTCCACATCAGTCGCGGACCCGCCCCATGAGCAGGCTCGCATTGGTGCCACCGAAGCCGAAGGAATTCGACAGCGCGACGTTGATCTCGCGTTCGCGCGCGCTGTGCGGGGCGAGATCCAGCGCCGTCTCGACGGCCGGGTTGTCCAGGTTGATCGTCGGC
>SLPP01000125.1 GCA_007131945.1 Paracoccaceae bacterium
GCTGCACGAGATGGATCTCTTCGACATCGACGTGCGTCCGGAGATCACCGAGGTCCTGGGCAAGACCAGCCGCTTCCACCCGCGCCATTTCGAGGCGTTGAACACGCGGCTCGACCGGGCGCAGGGCAGCCACCTGAAATGGCTGCGCATGGATGCCGCCACACCCGCCGCCGTGGTCGAAAAGGTAGGGGACGAGGCGCGCGCATGAGTCCCTACGACTGGGACTTCAGCGCCCCCACGCCCTCGGCGATGGGCGATCACGACGTGCCGCCAGCCTCCGACCGGCTGGCGGGCCGGCGGATCGCGCTTCTCGTCACCGGCGGCATCGCGGCGATGAAGACCCCGGCGCTGGCCCGCGGGCTGCGCCGGCACGGCGCCGAGGTCGTGGCCTTCGCCAGCGAGGACGCGCTGCGCTACGTCGCGCGCGAGGCGCTGGAATGGGCGACGCTCGGCCCGGTCGTGACGGCGCTGACCTGGCAGGCCGAGCATCTCTCGGACGCCGCCCCGTTCGACGCCTACCTGGTCGCGCCGGCGACACATTCGACGATCGCCAAGATGGCGCACGGGATCGGCGACACGGTCGTCACCTCGGCGCTGATCTCGGCCCTCGGCCGGATGGAACAGGGGCGCACGAAGGTGCTGGTCGCGCCGACGATGCACGGCACGATGCACAACGCGCAGCTCGCCGACAACGCGCGGTGGCTCGCCGCGCAGGGGGTGCGCTTCGTCGCCCCGCGCGACGCCTATGGCAAGCACAACCTGCCCGATACCGAGGTCCTGTGCATCGCCACCGGGCGGGCGCTGAGCGCCTCGCCGCTCGCCGGGCGACGGATCATGGTCACCGCCGGCCCGACGCCGGTCGAGATCGACAACGTGCGGCGCATCGTCAACCGCTTCCGCGGGCGGCTTGGCGCGCGCATCGCCGAGGAGCTGGTCTGGCGCGGGGCCGAGGCCGAACTGATCCTCGGCGACGGCGCCTGGCGACCGGCGACGCCGATCCCGGTGACCGTCGCGCGGACCTACGACGCCTATCGCGACCTGGTGCTCGACCGCGTCCGCTCGGGGCTCTTCGCCGGCATCTTCTCGGCCGGCGTCGCCGATTACCGCCCGGTGCAGTCGGTCGCCGGCAAGATCGCCTCGGGCCAGCCGCGGCTGACGCTGGAACTGGCGCCGACCGAGAAGGTGATCGATCTCGCCTGCGCCGCCGATCCGGCGATGCAGTGCGTGGCCTTCAAGTATCTCGAGGGCGTCGACGAGGCCGAGCTTGCCCGCGTCGCGGCGCGCCGGCTCGACCGCGCCGGGCTGGTCGTGGCGACGCGCGGCGAGGATACCGCGGGGCAGGCGCAGCGCGCCCTCTTCGTCACCCGCGACGGCGTGACACCGGTCGCCGACAAGGGCGCGATCGCCCGCGCGATCGCCGATCACCTCGAGGCCGTGACCCTGCCGCCCGGCGCGCGCCGCGCGGCCGCCGAGTAGCGCCTCGGCGGCCGCGCCGCCGGGCTCAGGCCCAGGGGCCGGGCATCGGTCCGCGATCGGACAGGGTATCGAGCCGCTCGCGCATCCGTCCCGAATCGGCCGCCAGCTTCTCCAGCGCCGCCACGCGGTTCTCGGTCGATGGATGCGTCGAGAAGAGCCTGTCGTGCTTGTGGGCGTGCAGCGGGTTGATGATGAACATGTGCGCGGTGGCCGGGTTGCGCTCGGCCGCGTTGTTGTCGATCCGCGCCGCGAAGCCCTGGATGCGCCTGAGCGCCGCGGCCAGCCAGAGCGGGTTGCCGCAGATCTCGGCCCCCACCCGGTCGGCCTCGTATTCGCGCGAGCGCGAGATCGCCATCTGCACCAGCGCCGCGGCCAGCGGCGCCAGGATCATCATCGCGATCAGCGCGATCGGGTTCATCCCGTTGCGCCCGCGCCCGAAGAGAAGCGCGAAATTCGCCAGCATCGAGATCGCCCCGGCGAAGGTGGCGGTCACGGTCATGATCAGCGTGTCGTAGTTGCGGATATGCGCCAGCTCGTGCGCCATCACCGCCGCCACCTCCTCGCGCGAGAGCCGGCGCAAGAGGCCGGTGGTCGCGGCGACGGCGGCGTTGTCGGGGTTGCGGCCGGTGGCGAAGGCGTTGGGCTGGTCCTCCTCGATGATGTAGATCGCCGGCACCGGCATCTCGGCCTGCCGGGCAAGCTCGACCACCATCTGCTGAAGCTCGGGCGCGGTATGCGCGTCGACGGGGCGCGCGTTGTGCATGCGCAGCACCATCTTGTCCGAATTCCACCAGGCCATCGCGTTCATCGCCGCGGCGATCACCAGCGCGATCAGCGCGCCCTCGGGCCCGGCGAGCAGGAAGCCCAGGCCCAGGAAGAGCGCGGTCATGGCCGCCATCAGGACGGCGGTCTTGGCGTATCCGGTCATGTACCTCTCCGTGCGACTGGCTGTCGGCAGCTTTCTTGCGCGAGATATGGGGCCGCCGCCGCCGCCCTGCAAGCGCCGCTCCGGATGCCCGGTGCCGGCGGGGCATTCACCCCGCGACGGAAATGCGGCAAGCTGACGATTCCGCGCCGCATCCAGCAATCGGGGGAAGGATGACCGAACACGCTGCCAGCTTCGACGCGCTCGCCGAGCTTCTGGGCGCGCGCTTCACCCGCTCGCAATCCGACCGCGAGACGCATGGCCGCAGCGAGGGGCATTTCCCGCTGATGCCGCCCGATGCCGTGGCCTATCCCGAGACGACCGACGAGGTCGCCGCGATCGTGCGCATCTGCGCCGAGGCCGGGCTGCCGGTGATCGGCTGGGGCACGGGCACCTCGCTCGAGGGCCACTCGATCGCCCCGCGCGGCGGCGTGACGGTCGATTTCACGCGCATGGACCGGGTGCTCGAGGTCCTGCCCGAGGACATGGTCGCGGTGGTCCAGCCCGGCGTCACGCGCGAGGCGCTGAACACCGAGTTGCGCGCGACCGGGCTCTTCTTCCCGGTCGATCCTGGCGCCAATGCCTCGCTCGGCGGCATGGCCTCGACGCGCGCCTCGGGGACGACGGCGGTGCGCTACGGCACGATGCGCGGCAATGTCCTGGGGCTCGAGGTCGTGCTCGCCGACGGGCGGGTGATCCGCACCGGCACGCGGGCGCCGAAATCCTCGACCGGCTACGACCTGACCGCGCTCTTCGTCGGCGCCGAGGGGACGCTGGGGCTGATCACGGAACTCACGCTGAAGCTGCACGGCCAGCCCGAGGCGGTCTCGGCCGCGGTCTGCGCGTTTGCCGACATGGAGGGCGCGGTCGGCGCGGTGATCGCCACGATCCAGTCGGGCATCCCGATGGCGCGGATCGAGTTCGTCGATGCCGCCGCGGCCGCCGCCTTCAACGCCCAGGCGCAGGCCGGCTGGGCCGACGCGCCGCATCTGATGGTCGAGTTCCACGGCTCGGAGGCCGGGGTGGCCGAAGAGGCCGAGCGCTTCGGCGAGATCGCCCGCGACTTCGGCGCCGAGGGGTTCCGCTGGGCGACGCTGGCCGAGGACCGCGGCAAGCTCTGGGCGATGCGGCACAATGCCTACCGGGCGATGATGGCCGCCAATCCCGGCCGCGCGCCGATCACCACCGATATCTGCGTGCCGATCTCGCGGCTGGCCGAGGCGGTCGAGGAGACCGCCGCCGACATCGCCGAGAGCGGCATCCCCGGCCCGATCGTCGGCCATGTCGGCGACGGCAATTTCCACGCGCTGCTGCTGCCCAAGGCGGGCGACGCGGTCGAATGGGAGCGGGCGCAGGCGCTGTCGGCGCGCATGGCCGAACGCGCGCTGCGCCTCGGCGGCACGGTCAGCGGCGAGCACGGGATCGGCATGGGCAAGACGAAATACATGGCGGCCGAGCACGGCGAGGGCTGGCAGGTGATGGCCGCGGTCAAGGCGGCGCTCGACCCGGGAAACGTGATGAATCCCGGCAAGCTCCTGCCCGGCAACTGAGGCCGAGAAAGCGTCTGTCCTTTGCCGGTCTCCGGCGCTAAGCTTGTCCGCGACAACCCGGCTGGGAGGACGGGCATGTTCGACGACCGGCACCACGAGACCCTGCAGTCGCTGCGCCGGCGGCTCTTCGGCTATGCCTGCGCGCTCTCGCGCACGACCGAGGATGCCGAGGATCTCTACCAGGACGCGCTGGTCCGGGCGATGGCGGCGCGCTCGGTGCCGAACGACGCCCGGGCCTTCCGGGTCTGGATGTTCCGCCTGATCCGCAATCTCTGGATCGACCGGCTGCGCCGGGAGCACCGGCGCGGCGAGCTGATCGACGCCGAGGCCGAGCCCGAGGAGCAGCCCGGGCCGGGCGACGAGGAGACGCTGGTCGATGTCCTGCTCGTCCGCCAGGCCTTCCTGCGGCTTTCGAAGGATCACCGCGACGTTCTGGCGCTGGTCGACATCGCCGGCTTCAGCTATGACGAGACCGCCGATCTGCTGGAAACGCCGCGGGGGACCGTGATGAGCCGCATCAGCCGCGCCCGCGCCGCTCTGGCAGCCCAGCTTCGGGCCGCGCCCGTGATTCCCTTCCCGCGCCAGACGGAGCGCCGGCGATGATCCGCCCGGCGGTCGATGATGTCGCGCTGAACGCCTATGTCGACGGCGAGCTGCCTCCGTCCCAGGCGGCGGCCATCGCCCAGAAAGCGGCGCGCGACCCGGAACTGGCCGCCCGCATCGCCCGCCTGCACCGGCTCAAGGCCGCGCTTGCGGGCATTGCCGAACGGGAACCGGTGGCACGGCCGCGGCGGCGCCGTCGGGCCCTGCGATGGACTTCCGCGCTGGCGCTTGCCGGGTGCCTGGCGCTGGCGGTGGGCGCCGCCGCACTGATGCGACCGGCCGCCCCCGCGCCGCCGGCCGAGGTCGCGCTGCACGACGCCTGGGCCGAAAGCGGCGCGCGCGAGATGGCCGAGGCGCCGGTCTGGCTGACCTCGGTGATCGAGGCGACCGGGCTGAGCCTGGCGCGCGTGGCGCCGGTCCGCTCGCATGACGGGCCGCCCGGCGTTCACTATGCCTTCGTCGGCACCAACGAGTGCCGGCTGAGCCTTTTCGAGATGCCGGCCGCCGCGGGCACCGACAGCCTGCTGACGCTGCTCGTCCAGGGCAATCTGCGCAGCGCCCGCTGGCAGGCCGGCGGGAACGGCTATCTGGTCATCGCCCGCAACATGGACGGCGCGCGTTTCGCCACCATCGTCGCCGCGCTCAAGGAGGCGACGATCAGCCGGACCGCGCCCGAGGCCGAGCGCATCGCGCTGCTGCAGGCGGCACGGCAGCGCTGCCTGACCTGAGCGCGCGTTTCTTTTGCCCCTTTTTACGACCCCGCGGAATATCCTGCATTCGCGATTCGTCTATTCTCACGGGGCCTGCAGAATGCCGGCCCCGCAAACGGGAGGAACGGGAATGCCGAAAAAGGAACGCGGGCTCGTCGAGCTCTATCATGAAAACCCCGAACGCGCCGACTGGCTGGTCTTCGGACGCAAGGCCGGACCGGACCGGCGCGGTTTCCTGCGCGGCGCCGGGCTCGCCTCGATGGGCGCGGTGCTGGGCACGACGATCCCCTTCAGCGCCAACATGCCGCTGGGCCTGATCCCCGCGGCGCTGGCCGAGACCGTCGACGAGTTCACCTTCGAATCGAAGCATGGCGACCTGGTCATCCACAACGACCGTCCGGTGAACATGGAGACGCCGGCGCATCTGCTCGATGACGACATTACCCCGGCCGACCTGCATTTCATCCGCAACAACGGCACGATGCCGATGCCGATGAGCAAGGCCGAGTGGCGGCTGAAGATCGACGGCGAGGTCGAGGAGGAACTCGAGCTTTCCTACGACCAGCTGATGAACGAGTTCGACCATGTCACGCTGCGGCTGCAGCTCGAATGCGGCGGCAACGGCCGCGCCGGCTTCAATCCGCTGCCGCGCGGCAATCCCTGGACGATCGGCGCCATCGGCAATTCCGAATGGACCGGCGTGCGGGTTCGCGACATCCTGCGCAAGGCCGGGCTGAAGCCCTCGGCGGTCTATACCGGGCATTTCAGCTATGACGAGCATCTGTCGGGCGATCCCGACCGGCAGGCGATCTCGCGCGGCGGGCCGATCGACAAGATGATGGACCCGCACACGATCGTCGCGCTGAAGATGAACGGCGAGGATATCCCGCTGGCGCATGGCTATCCGGCGCGGATCGTGGCACCGGGCTGGGCCGGATCGGTCAGCCAGAAATGGGTCACCCGCATCTGGGTGCGCGACCGCGAGCATGACGGGCCGGGCATGACCGGGCTGAGCTACCGGATGCCGCGCTATCCGGTCGACCCGGGCGCCGAGGTGCCGCACGAGGACATGATGGTCATGGGCTCGATGATCGTGAAGTCGGTCATCTCCTACCCGCAGGCGGGCACCGAGGTGCAGGCCGGGCGGCCCTTCGAGGTGCGCGGCCAGGCCTGGGCCGGCGACGACTGGGTCACCGGCATGGAGGTCTCGCTCGACTTCGGCGCCACCTGGCAGCGTGCCACGGTCGAGGATGCGCCCAACCGCTACTCGTGGCAGCGCTGGCGGGCCAACGTGACGCCGCCGCAGGCCGGCTACTACGAGGTCTGGGCACGGGCGACGGACAATCGCGGCCGCAGCCAGCCGATGGTCGTGCCGGGGTGGAACCCGCGCGGCTATCTGAACAATTCCTGCCACCGCATCCACGTGACCGCGGTCTGAGGGAGAGCGCATGCGAAAGACCACTTTCGGGGGGGCGGCCGCGGCCGCCCTCGCCTTCGCTCTCGGCGCCGGCGCGCCGGCGCTGGCCGACGAGGACTGGGAATTCGCGCCCCTGCCCCGGGGCGAGGGCGCGGAGGATACCTACTACGCCTGCATCGCCTGCCACAGCCTGCGCACGGTGACCAACGGCGCCTATTCGCGCCGGGTCTGGGACGAGCTTCTGGACTGGATGGTCGAGGAGCACGGCATGCCCGAGCTTGACCCGGAGGAGCGCGAGATCATCCTCGACTATCTGGCCACCCATCTGGGCGAGGACAGCCGCGACGGCTGACCTCGCCTCCTGTCCGGGCCGCCCGCGCGCGCGTCACGCCCACCCACCCGGGCCGTGCCGCCCGCGCGCCCCGATGCGCCGGCGGGAGCGGGACGTCCCCTCGACGGGCACA
>SLPP01000142.1 GCA_007131945.1 Paracoccaceae bacterium
GCGACGAGGGTGGGCAGGATGAAGGGCGCGCCCATCAGCACGACGAGCGCGCCGCGCCCCGGAAAGCGCCGTCGGGCGGGCTCCGGCGCCGGCACGCTCCGCGCTGGCTGTGGCTGGTCACTGCGCTGGTGGTTACGGTGCTGCTGGCGCTCAATATCGGAGCGCTGGCGGCGGTGGGGGCCCGCGCAGAAGCCTGGGGCGCCTTTCGCCCCGCCGACTGGGCGGCGCTGCGCTTCACGCTCCTGCAGGCGGTGCTTTCGGCGCTGATCTCGGTCGCGCTCGCCGTCCCGGTGGCGCGGGCGCTCGCCCGGCGGCGCTTTCCGGGGCGCGGCGCGCTCGTCGTGCTGATGGGCGCGCCCTTCATCCTGCCCACCCTCGTCGCCGTCGCCGGCATCCTCGCCGTCTTCGGCCGCGGCGGGATCGGCAACCAGGCGCTGGCCGCGCTCGGCTTCGACACGGTCTCGATCTACGGGCTGCAGGGTGTCCTCGTCGCGCATGTCTTCTTCAACCTGCCGCTGGCCACGCGGCTGATCCTGCAGGGCTGGGCGCGGGTGCCGGCCGAGCATCTGCGGCTCGCCGCATCGCTCGGCTTCGACGGCCGCGCCATGTGGCGGCATGTCGAGTGGCCGATGCTGCGGCAGGTCGTGCCCGGCACGCTGGCGGTGATCTTCCTGATCTGCCTGACCTCGTTTGCCGTCGCGCTGACGCTGGGCGGCGGGCCGCGGGCGACGACGCTGGAACTGGCGATCTACCAGGCCTTCCGCTTCGACTTCGACCTCGGCCGGGCGGCGCTCCTGGCGCTGGTCCAGGCCGCGATCGGCATCGCCGCGCTCCTCGCGCTCGCCCGCATCGCGCTGCCCGTCGGCGCGGTCAGCGGCTTCGACCGCACCGCGCCCGCCCCGCCGGGCGGGCTCGCGCGCGCCGTCGATGCGACCGCCATCGCGCTCGCCGCGGCCTTCCTGCTCCTGCCGCTGTCGATGGTCGTCTGGCGCGGCGCGCCGCATCTTCTGTCGCTTCCCGCGCCGGTCTGGATGGCGGTGCTGCAGTCTCTGCGTGTGGCCGCGCTCTCGGTTGCGCTGCTCGCGCTCTTCACCGCCGCGCTGGCGCTCGCCGCGCTCTGGGCGCGGCGCGGCGCGGCGCTCTACGAGCCCCTCGGCCTCAGCGCCCTCGTCGCCTCGCCGATGGTCATCGGCACCGGGCTCTTCATCATCGTCTTCCCCTTCGTCGACCCGGCGCGGCTGGCGCTGCCGGTGACGGCGCTGGTCAACGCGGCGATGGCGCTGCCCTTCGCGCTGCGCGCGACGCTGCCGGCGCTGCGCCAGGCCGAGGCCGACTACGCCCGCCTTTCCGCCGCGCTCGGGCTTTCGACCCTGGCGCATCTGCGGCTCGTGCTCTGGCCGCGGCTGCGCCGGCCCTTCGGCTTCGGCCTCGGGCTCGGCGCGGCGCTGTCGATGGGCGATCTCGGCGTCATCGTGCTCTTCGCCCAGACCGGGGGCGAGACGCTGCCGATGCAGCTGCACCGGCTGATGGGCGCCTACCGGACGGCGGACGCGGCGGGGGCGGCGCTGCTCCTGCTCATCCTGGCGCTCGCCGCCTTCGTCGTGATCGAACGGCTCGTCGGCGGAAAGGAGCCGCGCCATGCTGGAACTTGACGGGCTGAGCATCGTCCAGGGCGACTTCCGTCTCGCCGCCGACCTGACGGTGGCCGCGGGCGCGCGGGTCGCGGTCATCGGCCCCTCGGGCGGCGGCAAGTCGACGCTCCTTGGCGCGATTGCCGGTTTCGTCGAGCTTGCCGCTGGCGCGATCCGCTGGCGGGGCGCGCGGATCGACCGGCTGCCGCCGGCCCGGCGACCGCTTTCCATCCTCTTCCAGGACCACAACCTGCTGCCGCATCTGACCGCCTTCGACAATGTCGCGCTCGGCCTCGATCCCAACCTGCGGCTCGACCGCGACCAGCGCGCGCAGGTCGAGGCGGCGCTTTCCCGCGTCGGGCTCGAGGGGCTGGGTGCGCGCCGCCCGTCCGAACTCTCCGGCGGCCAGCTCAGCCGCACGGCGCTGGCGCGCGTGCTCCTGCGCGCGCGGCCCCTGATCCTCCTCGACGAACCCTTCGCCGCGCTCGGCCCGGCGCTGAAGACGGACATGCTCGATCTCGTGGACGAGATCGCCGGCGAGCAGCGCGCGACCTTGCTGATGGTCACCCACGACCCCGCCGACGCCCGCCGCATCTGCCCCGAGACGGTCGTCGTCGCCGAGGGCCGCGCCGCGCCGCCGGCGCCGACCGAGGCGCTGCTCGCCGATCCCCCGCCGGCGCTGGCCGCCTATCTGGGCTGAGGCCAGGGGCGGGCTGCCGGGGGCGGCGCACGACTTCCGAAACGCGGCTTCCGGCACCTCGCAAACCTTTCATTGCGGTTAATCCGCAGCTTTTTCATTTCCGGATCAACAAGTTGACGGGCGTGCTCAATTTGAGCACGCCCGCCTTCCGTTGCCCCTCACGCCCCCTGGCGGCGCGCCGGGCCCGGTCTCGCCAAGGTTACTTGTAGGCCTTGATCTCGCCCGACTTCAGCCGCGCGAGGTAGCTTTCCAGCTCCTTCTTGACGATCGGCATCAGGAAATAGAGCCCGATGATGTTGACGATCGCCATGGCGAAGAGCGCCGCATCCGAGAAGTCGATCACCGCATCGAGGCTCGAGACCGCGCCGATGAAGACGAAGACGCAGAAGATGATCTTGAAGGTCATCTCGCGGTTGCGCCCCTCGCCGAACATGTAGGTCCAGGACTTCATGCCGTAGTAGGACCAGGTGATCATGGTCGAGAAGGCGAACAGGAACACCGCCAGCGACAGCGCGTAGGGCGCCCAGCCGAAGGCCGACCCGAAGGCGGCCGAGGTCAGCGGCACGCCGGCCCCGGTGCCCGCCGCGGTGGCGATGCGACCGCCCTCGTCGAGGATGTAGCGCCCGGTCTCGGCGTCCTGCAGGAGCTGCCCGGTGATGATGATCACCAGCGCCGTCATCGTGCAGATCACCACCGTGTCGATGAACGGCTCCAGAAGCGACACGAATCCCTCGGTGATCGGCTCCTTGGTGCGCACCGCCGAATGGGCGATGGCGGCCGAACCGATGCCGGCCTCGTTCGAGAAGGCCGCGCGCCGGAAGCCCTGGATGATCGCGCCGATGAAGCCGCCGACGATCCCCGAATCGGTGAACGCGCCGCGCAGGATCTCGCCGAAGGCCCACAGGATCATGTCGTAGTTGATCGCCAGGATCGCGAGGCCGACCAGCACGTAGCCGACGCCCATGAAGGGCACCACCTTCTCGGTCACGCGCGCGATCGACTTGATGCCGCCGACGATGACGACGAAGACGATCGTCGCCAGAACCAGCCCGGTGATCCAGGTCGGAATGCCGAGCACGCTCTGCACCTGGCTCGCCGCCTGGTTGGCCTGGAACATGTTGCCGCCGCCAAGCGCGCCGAGGACGCAGAAGATCGAGAACATGATCGCCATGAAGCCGCCCAGCGGCAGGCCGCGCTCGGCAAAGCCCTTCTTGAGATAATACATCGGCCCGCCCGAGACGGTGCCGTCGGGATACTCGTTGCGGTACTTCACGCCGAGCGTGCACTCGGTGAATTTCGACGCCATGCCCAGAAGGCCGGCGAGGATCATCCAGAACGTGGCCCCCGCCCCGCCGATCGAGACGGCGACCGCGACGCCGGCGATGTTGCCCAGCCCGACGGTGCCCGAGAGCGCGGTGGCCAGCGCCTGGAAATGGCTGACCTCGCCGGCGTCCCTGGGGTCGGAATACTTGCCGCGCACCAGCTGCAGCGCATGGCCGAAGGCGCGGACCTGGATGAAGCCGAAATAGATGGTGAAGACCGTTGCGCCGATCACCAGCCAGCCGACGATCCAGGGCAGGTCCACCCCGATCAGGCCCGAGGTGGGCAGGGTGGCGAAGATCAGGTTGACGAACCAGCCCGTGGACTGGGCGAAGATCTCATCGACCCGGTCGGCGAACTGGGCATGGGCGGGGGCCGCCACCAGCGCCAGGAGCACGGCGAGCGAAAAGGCTGTTCTTTTCATGAATTCTCTCCCTGAAAGATCACGGCACGATGGTCAGCGGCACCGGCGCGATCTGCGCCAGCGTCAGCATCACCGATCCGAAGAGCCGCGCCGTGATGCCGGTGGCCCCGGTGCGCCCGACGACGATGCCGTCGGCCTGCCGCTCGGTCGCGATCTCGACCAGCGTCTCGGCGACATGGCCGTAGCGGATCTCGCTCTCGGCCTCGATGCCCCTGGCGGCAAGGTCGGTCAGCACCGGCGCCACCACCGCCTCGCGCGCCCGCTCCAGCTCTTCCTCGCGCCGCTTGTGCCGCTCTTCCAGTTCCTCCGGCGTGAGGAAGCTGTAGGGCGACCATTCGAGCACATGCGCGACGATCAGCCGCGCCGGACCCTGCGTCGCCTGCGCGGCGGCATGGTCGACCGCGCGCCTCCCGGCCTCCGATCCGTCGAAGGCCACGACGATTTTCCGTGTCATGGGGTTCTCCCGATAATCACCCGTCCTCCCGGGCCGGACCAGACTATGCGGAACCGCGCAAAATAATCTGCGTAATGTTCCCGATTGCGAAAGAAAATTCGAATACTGCGTCTCATTGCTGGCCAATAACGCAACCGTGTTCGCAGAATCGGCATTCGGCGCGAATCTTCTTGTATGCGGGATCGGATCGGGCGACGCGCCCTGCCGGCTTGCCCCCATCTGCCCGCTCGCCTAAACCGCAGCGGAACGCGCAATGGACCGGACATGGCCAACACGCAGCTGGCAGAGATCGAGAGTCGCGGGAAATCCCGCCGCGTCCGGGCGCTGGTCGGGCTCTGGCCCTTCCTGTCGCGCTACCGGGGGCTGATGGCGGGCGCGTTCGCGGCGCTCGTTGCCACCGCCATCGTCTCGCTGGCGCTGCCGCTCGCCGTGCGCCGCGTAGTCGACGGGTTCGAGACCGGCGAACTGCATGTCCTCAACCAGTATTTCTCCGCCTTCCTGGTCATCGCCGCGCTGCTCGCCGTCGGCACGGGGCTGCGCTACTACCTGGTCACCCGGCTCGGCGAGCGCGTCGTCGCCGACATCCGCCGCGCGCTCTTCGCCCGCGTCATCGGCCTCTCGCCGGCCTTCTACGAACGGATCATGACCGGCGAGGTGCTCTCGCGGCTGACCACCGACACGACGCTGATCCTGTCGATCGTCGGCTCCTCGGTCTCGGTGGCGCTGCGCAACGTGCTGCTGCTCGTCGGCGGGCTGGCGCTGCTGGCGCTGACCTCGCCCAAGCTGACCGGGCTGGTGCTCCTGATCGTGCCGGCGGTGATCGTGCCGATCATCGTCCTCGGCCGCCGCCTGCGCCGGCTCAGCCGCGAGAACCAGGACTGGATCGCGGCCTCCTCGGGCAACGCTTCCGAGGCGCTCGGCGCGGTGCAGACGGTGCAGGCCTTCACCCACGAGGGACCGTCGACCGCGGCCTTCGACACCGTCACCGAGCGCTCCTTCGACACCGCGCTGCAGCGCATCGCCACCCGCGCCGTGATGACCGTCATCGTCATCTTCCTCGTCTTCGCCGGCATCGTCGGCGTGCTCTGGGTGGGCGCGCTCGACGTGCGCGCCGGGGCGATGACGGTGGGCGAACTCGTGCAGTTCGTCATCTACGCGGTGATCGTCGCCGGCTCGGTCGGCGCGCTCAGCGAGATCTGGGGCGAATTGCAGCGCGCCGCCGGCGCGACCGAGCGGCTGGTGGAACTGCTGGAGGCGACCGACAGCGTGCGCGACCCGGCCCGGCCCGCCGCCCTGCCCCGCCCGGTCCGCGGCGCCGTCGCCTTCGAGGACGTGCGCTTCCACTATCCGTCGCGCCCCGGCCAGTCGGCGCTCGACGGCGTCACGCTGCGCGTCAGCCCCGGCGAGACGGTGGCGCTGGTCGGCCCGTCGGGAGCGGGCAAGACGACGATCATCCAGCTGCTCATGCGCTTCTACGACCCGCAATCGGGCCGCGTGACGCTCGACGGGACGGACCTGCGCGACCTTGCCCGCAGCGAGCTGCGCGGCGCGATGGCGCTGGTGCCGCAGGACCCGGTGATCTTCGCCACCTCGGCGCGCGAGAACATCCGCTTCGGCCGCCCCGAGGCGACCGACGCCGAGATCGAGGAGGCCGCCCGCGCCGCCGCCGCGCACGACTTCATCGCCGCGCTGCCTGACGGCTACGCCACCGAACTGGGCGAGCGCGGGGTGATGCTCTCGGGCGGGCAGAAACAGCGCATCGCGATTGCCCGCGCCATCCTGCGCGACGCGCCGGTGCTGCTCCTGGACGAGGCGACCTCGGCGCTGGACGCCGAAAGCGAGCGCGCGGTGCAGGCCGCCGTCGACCGCCTGGCCGAGGGACGCACGACGCTGGTGGTCGCGCACCGGCTGGCGACCGTGCGCCGCGCCGACCGGATCGTGGTCTTCGACCACGGCCGGATCGTCGCCGAGGGATCGCATGACGCGCTCGTCGCCCAGGGCGGGCTCTACGCGCGGCTGGCGCGGCTGCAGTTCACCGACGGCGAGCCACCGCCCGCAAACGCCGCGCAGCTGCTCTCCGGCTGACCCGGCGGCAGGCCGTGGCCGCGGCGATTGCCCTCGCGCCGCAAAGCCGTCATTCTGCCCGCAACGGCGCCCGCCGCGCAGGGAGGACATGATGACGCGCAGATTCGCCACCGTCGCCGACCGCGATGCGATCCAGTCCGAAATGCCCTGGGCCGAGCGCGAGGTGCCGGTCACCGTCTACGACCAGATCGCCAGGACCCGCGCCGCGCACGGCTCGCGCCCGGCGATCTCGTTCCAGCTCTTTTCCGACCCCGGCGCGAAGGCCGAGACGCTGAGCTGGGACGCCTTCCACGGCAAGGTCACGCAGGCCGCCAACCTCTTCCGTTCGCTGGGCGTGGGCGAGACCGACACCGTCGCCTTCATCCTGCCGACGATCAACGAGACCGCGATCACCCTCTTCGGGGCGATGACCGCCGGCATCGTCAACCCGATCAACCCGCTACTCGAGCCCGAGAAACTGGCCGGCATCCTGCGCGAGACCAACGCCAA
>SLPP01000111.1 GCA_007131945.1 Paracoccaceae bacterium
CTGCCCGTGCTGGCGCACGGGCGGAACAACGCCGCAGATGTTGCCGAACGGATCGACCGGATTTGGTCTCAGCCGAGGACCTCGGCCAGCGCCTCGGCGGTGGTGGTGGCGAGCCGGTCGGCCTCTTCCCGCGTCAGGCAGAGCGGCGGGGCGAAGCCGATGACGTCGCTTTGCGGCATGGCCCGCGCGATCACGCCGCGCCGCGCCATCGCCGCGACGACCTTGCCGCAGGTCGCGCCCGCCGGGTCGAAGAAGCGCCGCGCCTCGCGGTCCTCGACCAGCTCGACCGCGCAGAGCATCCCGTCGCCGCGCACCTCGCCCACGTTCCTGTGCCCGCCGACCGCGTCGCGCATCGCGCCGACGAAATAGGCGCCGGTCTCGCGCGCGTTCCGGACCAGGTCGAGCCTGTCGAGCACTTCCAGGTTCGCCACCCCCGCCGCGGCGCCGATCGGATGCGCCGAATAGGTCCAGCCATGGCCGAAGACGCCGTTCTCGTCGGTGCCGCGCATCAGCACCTCCCAGACCCTCTCGGACACGATCGAGCCCGAGAGCGGCGCATAGGCCGAGGTCAGCCCCTTGGCGATCGTCATCAGGTCGGGCCGGATGCCGTAATGCTCGCAGCCGAACATCGTCCCCATCCGGCCGAAGCCGGTCACCACCTCGTCGGCGATGAGCAGGATGTCGTGCCGCTTCAGCACTTCCTGCACGCCCGCCCAGTAGCCCGCCGGCGGCGGCACGATGCCGCCGGTGCCGAGGAGCGGCTCGCCGATGAAGGCGGCGATCGTGTCGGGCCCCTCGCGCTCGATCAGCGATTCCAGCTCGGCGATCAGCCAGGCGGTGAAATCGGCCTCGGACATGTCGCGGTCGGGGCGGCGGTAGTGATAGGGCGCCTCGGTATGCAGGATGCGGTCGAGTGGCAGGTCGAACTTGGCGTGGAAGAGCTTCAGCCCGGTCAGCGAGCCCGAGATCAGCCCCGAGCCGTGATAGCCCCGCATCCGCGCGATGATCTTCTTCTTTTCCGGCCGGCCGAGGATGTTGTTGAAATACCAGATCAGCTTGACATTGGTGTCGTTCGCGTCCGAGCCGCCGAGGCCGAAATAGACCTTCGACATGTGATCGGGCGCGCGGTCCATCACCATCCTGGCGAGCGTGATCGACGCCTCGCTGCCATGCCCGGCATAGGCGTGGTAATAGGCGAGCTCCTGCGCCTGCCTGGCGATCGCCTCGGCGACCTCCTTGCGGCCATAGCCGATGTTCACGCAGTAGAGCCCGGCGAAGCCGTCCAGCAGCCGGTTGCCGTCGCGGTCGATGATCGTCGCGCCCTCGCCGCCGGTGACGATCCGCTGCGGCGCCTCGCCGCGGGCGAACTGCCCGAGATGCGTCGAGGGGTGAAAGAAGTTCTCGCGGTCCCACTGCGCGAGCTGGTCGTTGGTCAGCATGCTCGTCCCTCTCCTCCTGTCGCCGGACTCTCCGGCGGTTCCGCACCCGTCTAGCCCAAGCGCAGGGCGGCTGCGAGTCCCCCCCACCGTCGCGACCGGCGCCTCGCGCGTCGCTTCGCGACCGCTGGCGGCGGGCGGGGCTGCTATGCATCGCGCCAGTCCCGCCGCGAAAGGAGCCGCCATGACCCAGCCCCTGCTCTCGCCCTCGCGCCGGCTGCGGCGCACGCCTTTCTCGCCCGGGGTCGAGGCGGCGGGGGTCAAGGCCTACACCGTCTACAACCACATGCTGCTGCCCACCGTCTTCCGCTCGGTCGAGGAGGATTACCGGCACCTGAAGGAGGCGGTGCAGGTCTGGGACGTGGCCTGCGAGCGGCAGGTCGAGATCCGCGGCCCGGACGCGGCGCGGCTGATGCAGATGCTGACCCCGCGCGACCTGCGCCGGATGCTGCCGGGCCAGTGCTATTACGTGCCGATGGTGGACGAGACCGGCGGGATGCTCAACGACCCGGTCGCGGTGAAGCTGGCCGAGGACCGGTTCTGGGTCTCGATCGCCGACAGCGACCTGCTCCTGTGGGTCAAGGGGATCGTCTGGGGGATGCGGCTTGATGTGCTGGTCGACGAGCCCGATGTCTCGCCCTTGGCCGTGCAGGGGCCGCGCGCGGACGAGCTGATGGCGGCGGTCTTCGGCGAGGGCGTGCGCGCGCTGCGCTTCTTCCGCTTCGGTTGGTTCGACTTCGAGGGCCGGTCGCTCGCCATCGCCCGGTCGGGCTATTCGCGCCAGGGCGGGTTCGAGATCTACCTCGAAGGCGGCGAGATGGGCATGGCGCTCTGGCACGCGCTGATGGAGGCCGGCCGGCCCTTCGATGTGCGCGCGGGCTGCCCCAACCTGATCGAGCGGATCGAGGGCGGGCTGCTTTCCTACGGCAACGACATGACCCGCGCCAACACGCCGCATGAATGCGGGCTGGGCAGGTTCTGCAACACGCTCACCGCGATCGGCTGCGTCGGGCGCGACGCGCTCCTGCGGGTGGCGCAGGAGGGGCCGGTGCGGCAGATCCGGCCGCTGGCGATCGACGGGCCGGCAGTGCCCGCCTGCCTCGAGGCCTGGCCGGTGACCGATCCCGGCGGGCGGCGCGTCGGCCAGGTGACCTCGGCCGCCTGGTCGCCCGACCACGCGACGAATGTCGCCATCGGCATGATCCGCATGACCCACTGGGAGCCCGGCACGCGGCTGGTCGTCGAGACCCCGGCGGGCCGGCGCGAGGCCGAGGTCCGCGCGCGCTTCTTCCACGACGAGGCGAAAGGCTGAGCGCGCGCGTTCAGCCGTTCGCGCGCAGCACCGCGCCGGCAAGGTAGAGCGAGCCGCAGATCAGGACGCGGGCGGCGGGGTCGCGGGCGGCGATCATCGCCAGCGCCGCCTCGACCGAGGGGGCGGTCCCGGCCTCGATGCCGGCGCCTGTCGCGGCCTCGGCGGTGGTCTCGGCGGGCAGCGTGTTCGCCTCGCCCGGGATCGAGACCGCGAGCAGCCCCTGCAGCTGCCCCGCGAGCGGCGCCATGAAGCCGGCGACGTCCTTGGTGTTGAGCATGCCGCAGATCGCCCAGGTCGGCCGCGCCGGAAGCTGCGCCAGCGTCGCGGCGATGGCGCGCCCGGCCGCCGGGTTGTGGCCGCCGTCGAGCCAGAGTTCGACCCCCGGCGCGGCTCCGGGCAGCGGTCCCTGGCGCAGCCGCTGCATCCGGGCGGGCCATTCGGCGCGGGTCACGGCGGCGTCATGGGCCGCCTCGCCGGCGCCCAGATGGCGCAAAGCGGCCAGCGCCGCGCCGGCATTCTCGATCTGGTGCGGCCCCGGCAGGTTCGGCAGCGGCAGGTCGAGAAGCCCGCGCTCGTCCTGGAAGGTCAGCCGGCCGCGCTCGGCATAGGCGTGCCAGTGCTGGCGGTGGACCATCAGCGGCGCGCCGAGCCGGGCGGCGCGGGCCTCGATCACCTCGAGCGCCTCCTCCTCCTGCGGGCCGACGACGCAGGGGACGCGCCGCTTGAGGATGCCGGCCTTCTCGCCGGCGATCTCGGCCAGCGTCTCGCCGAGGTATTGCTGATGGTCGTGGGAGACCGGCGTGATGACGGTCAATGCCGGGCGCTCGACCACGTTCGTCGCGTCGAGCCGCCCGCCAAGGCCGACCTCGAGCAGCGTGTAGTCGGCCGGCATGCGGGCGAAGGCGAGAAGCGCGGCGCAGGTCGTGATCTCGAAATAGGTGATCGGTTCGCCCCGGTTGGCCGCCTCGCATTCGTCCAGCACCGCGGTCAGGTCGGGCTCCGAGATGAGGCTGCCCGCCAGCCGGATGCGCTCGTGAAAGCGCGCCAGATGCGGCGAGGTATAGGCATGGACGCGCTTGCCCTCGGCCTCGAGCCCGGCACGGATCATGGCGAGCGTCGAGCCCTTGCCGTTGGTGCCGGCGATGTGGATCACCGGCGGCAGGTCGCGCTCGGGGTGGCCGAGCGCGGCCAGCAGACGCCAGACCCGGTCCAGCGTCAGGTCGATGATCTTCGGATGCAGCGCCATCATCCGGGCGAGGATGGCGTCCGAGCCGGGCCCGGCGGTCGCGTGCATGATCGGGATTCCGCTGCCTGGAAGGGGCGGCCGTCGCCGCGTCAGAGCGGCGCGCGCGTCGTCTTCGACAGCGCCGCGTTGACCTCGAGGCTCAGCGCCCGGATGTCGGTGATGCCGAAGGCCGCGAGCCGCGCCGAATGCTTCTCGCGATAGGCCGCGGCGGCCTCGGGCGAGGCGAAGACGTAGATCCCGCCCGCGCGCCCCTCGGCCTGGTTCTCGGTCCAGACCTTCCAGACGAGGTCCGGCTCGGCGGCGATGTCCTGCGCCAGATCCTTCAGTGCCGCCGCCATCTCGGCGCCCCAGGGGCCGGCAAAGGGAAAGTCGAACTGAACGAGGGTGAGCGTCATGTCTCGGGCTCCGGTATCGCGGGTCGGTCGGAGAATACGCCGTTTGCCGGCGCATCCAAGGCGAAATCGCGCGGCGGGATCGGCCGCGCGCATCGGAAGCCCGGCATCAGCCTTTCGGCGCCTTCGCCGGCGCCTCCGACCGGGCCTCGGTCCCGGTCACCGCCGCCTGCGCCGGCTCGGGCGTCGGTTTGGGCGCCGGCTCGGGCGCCGGTTCGGGCGCGGGCAGGTCGCCGGCGACGGCGGGCGGCTGGCCGGTCAGCATCCGCAGGATGGTGATCAGTTCGCGCCGCAGGTCCTTGCGATGCGTCACCCGGTCGAGCATGCCGTGATCGAGCAGGTACTCGGCGCGCTGGAACCCCTCGGGCAGCTTCTCGCGGATCGTCTGCTCGATCACCCGCGGCCCGGCGAAGCAGATCAGCGCGTTGGGCTCGGCGATATGCACGTCGCCCAGCATCGCGTAACTCGCCGTCACCCCGCCGGTCGTCGGATGGGTCAGCACGCAGACATAGGGCAGGCCGGCCTCCTTCAGCATCCCGATGGCGACGGTGGTGCGCGGCATCTGCATCAGGCTCAGGATCCCCTCCTGCATCCGCGCCCCGCCGGCCGCGGCGAACAGCACCAGCGGCACCTTGCGCTCGACCGCGCGCTGGCAGGCGGCGATGATCGCGTTGCCGACATACATCCCCATCGAGCCGCCCATGAAGGCGAAGTCCTGCGCCGCGGCGACGATGCGCGTGCGGCCGATCTCGCCCTCGGCGACCAGCATCGCCTCGCGCTCGCCGGTATCCTTCTGCGCCGCGCGCATCCGGTCGGGATATTTCTTCTGGTCGCGGAACTGCAGCGGGTCGGCGATCGGCTCGGGGACCGGCACCGCGGTGAACACCCCGGCGTCGAAGAGCGTGCGGAACCGCTCGCGCGGGGTGATCGGCAGGTGATGGCCGCAGCTCGAGCAGACCTGCAGGTTGTCGCTCAGCTCGCGGTGGAACAGCATCGTGCCGCATTCGGGGCATTTCGACCACAGGTTCTCGGGCACTTCGCGGCGCGAGAAGAGCGAGTTGATCGTCGGGCGGACGTAGTTGGTGATCCAGTTCATTCCCGGCCCCCTGCAGCGACTGGCGCCGGGATACGCCGCCGGCGGCGCGAATGCAACGCGTCGCCGCTCAGCGCCGCGCCAGCCAGAGCCGCGCCAGCGCCCAGACCAGCGCCATCAGCGCCATGTCGGCCAGGAGCAGCGTCTCGAAGCTCAGCGCGCCGCCGCCGGGATCGGCGACGCGGAACAGCGCCAGCCCGTCGAGCCCGCTCATCGCCGAGATGATCAGCACCGCGATCACGTTGTTGGCGAAATGCAGCCCCCAGGCCAGCCCGATCGAGCCGCTGCGGGCGGTGAGATCGGCCGCGATCAGGCCGAAGAAGCCGGTGACCAGGACGATCAGCCAGGGCGAGGTCGGGGCGAGTTCGGGGCTGAAATGGGCAAGGCCGAACAGGATCGAGGGCAGCACCATCCAGACCAGCGGCGAGGCGAAGCGGGCGGCGAGCTGCTGCTGCAGGTAGCCGCGGAACACGATCTCCTCCGCCCCGGTCTGGATCATCAGCCCGATCAGCGCCAGCGGCAGGAATGCGAGCCATACCGGCACCGGCGTCGCCGGCTCGAGCGGCGGCGCCGCGGGCAAGAGCGCCAGCCCCGCCAGCGCCGCGAGCGCGGTCACCGCCAGCCCGGCGGTGAAGTCGCGCAGCACCACGGGGCCGCGGCCGATGACGCTGCCCAGGCCGCGGTCGTGCAGCAGCCGCACCGCCGCCCAGACCCCGATCCACGGGCCGATGAAGGTCGCCAGCAGCGCGATCACCGCCCAGGGATGGTTGCCGGTGCCGATGCCGCGCAGGCCGGCCTCGATCCGTTCCGGCCCGGCGGTCAGCCACAGCGCCCCGCCGAGCGCCGCGATCCAGCCGAAATAGCACGCGGCGATGACCGCGCAGCCGAGGACCAGCCGCCAGAGCTCGGGCCGGCGCTGCGCGGGGGCGGTGAAACGGGCGAAGGCAGGGGTCATGCGCGCTCCGGATGGATACGCGATGCGATGTATGCGCGGCGCGGCGCGATCCAAGGGCGCGCGGCGCCGGCTGCCTTCACGCCTTGCCGATCATGCGCTTGAACCAGCCCGCCTTCTTCGGCGCTCCGCCGGACTCGGGTGCGCCGGCCTCGGGTGCAGCGGCCTCGGGCGCGGCGGCCTCCTCGGCGACGGCGGCGGCCTCGGCGCCCTCCGCCGGCCCCTCGACCGCCTCCTGGAAGCGGGTGAAGAAGCCGTCGGCCATCTTGCGGGCGAAGCCGTCGATGATCCGGCTGCCGAGCTGCGCGAGCTTGCCGCCGACCTTGGCCTCGACCTCGTAGGAAAGCCGCGTGCCCTCGCCCTCGGGCGCGATCCGCACCCGCGCCTCGCCCTTGGCGAAGCCGGCCGCCCCCCCCTTGCCCTCGCCCGAAAGCGTCAGGCTCTCGCCCTCGACCCGGTCGCTGACGGTGACGGTGCCCTGGAAGCGCGCGCGCACCGGCCCGACCTTCTGCACCACCACCGCCTCGAACCCCTCCTCGGCCGAGCCGCTGAGTTCCTCGCAGCCCGGCACGGCCTCCTTCAGCACCGCCGGGTCGAGCAGCGCCGCCCAGACCACCTCGGGCGGCGCGGCAATCTGGCGTTCCTCACTCATCTGCATGGCGA
>SLPP01000410.1 GCA_007131945.1 Paracoccaceae bacterium
GCCGTACATGTTGATCTCCATGCCGCAGGCGATCAGCTTCGCAACGGGCTTCTTCCAGGCCATGTCTTCTCCTCCTAAAGTTCAGCCACGGGCTCCATGACCCGACAGCAGGACGCTAGCACACGATCCGGCGGCCAACAATCCGGTCACGTGACGACATGAGCGGCGCGCGCCATGACCATCCCTGACCGTCGTCGTCACCGGAGCGGTGCCGTTGGCGGGCCGCGCCGTCCGGCGACGGCGCGGCCGCGCTTCCTAGTTGGGGGTGATCCGGTAGATGTCACCCTCGTCGATCGCCGCATAGAGGCTGCCGTCCGGCCCCATCACCAGCGACCGGAACCGTCCGGATTCCATCGGCAGCGGGAATTCCGTGGCCGTGGCCGACTGCCCGTCCTCGGCGATGTCCATCACGTCGATGCGCTGGCCCGGGGGCGTGCCGCCGAAGCCGATGCCCATGTAGCCCACGGCCAGCTTGCCGTCCCAGTCGCCCCACTGGTCGCCGGCCAGATAGGCGATGCCCGAGATTCCCTGCGAGAGGTTGTTGTTCTCCCAGGCCGGGACCATCGCGTCGGGATAGGTCTCGTAGTCGGTCATCGGCATCCAGGCGGCGCGCTCCTCGGGGTCCATCCCTTCCATCTGGTTGGGGGAATAGCCGCAATAGTCGTCCGGGCAGTCGCCGCGGCCGGCCATGTTCGGCCGCGGATCCCAGCCGCTGTTGGCGCCGTTGAACAGAACGTTGATCTCGTCGGTGTGCCAGGGCCCGTGTTCCGAGATCACCGGGTTGTGGTCGCCGGGACGGAAGGCGATGCCCTGCACGTTGCGGTGGCCATAGGTGAAGATGCGCGGGTCGAACCCCTCGGGCGGGGCGTTGTCGGCAGCGGCGTTGCCGTCGCGGTCGATTCGCAGCACCTTGCCGCCCAGCAGCGTCGGGCTCTGCGGCACATGTCCGCCGTGGATGTCGCCGGTGGTCACGTGGAGATAGCCGTCGCCCGGGCTGAAGCGGATGCGCCCGCCGTTATGCGCGCCGGGGCCGCCGAAGGGATGATCGCTCGCCTCGGGCTTGTAGGGGATGTCCTCGACGATGTCGGTACGGTCCGACACCCCGGACAGATCGTCGTTCACCGCGAGCCGGATCACCCGGTTGCTGCCGGGCTCGGTCAGGCTGGAAGTCGAATAGACATAGACGAAGCGGTTGCTGTCGAAATCGGGATCGATCGCGACGCCGTTCATCCCGGCCTGACCCTCGCAGAACAGGTCGTCCGCGGTCGTCGCATAGCCTTCCGTGCCCGCCATCCCGAGCAGCGCGGTCACGTCGCCGGAGGGCAGGCGGACCGACAGGCCGCGGCACTTCTCGGTGAAGAACATGGTCCCGTCAGGCAGGAAGGCCATGTCCCACGGATCCTCGAGATCGGTCAGAACGGTCTCGTAGCTCAGGGTCGGCGTATCGGCACTGGCGGCGCCGGCCAGCAGCGCATAGGCCGAGGTCGAGGACATGGCCGCGCAGAGTGCCCAGAGGGCAGCATTTCGTTTCATGATTTCTCCTCCCGTTTTCGTGGCGACTCGTTACACAACGCAACAGGAACAAGATGCGCACGATAGGCCGCAACCCCGGCGTGCGTCAATCTGTCTGCGCGCGCCGCGATCGCCGTCGGCGTGCCCCGACCGAAATCAGGGAAAATTCGTGGTGATGAACGCGGCGAGGTTCTCGATGTCCGCGTCGGTCAGCTCGTTGACAGCCGCGGTCATCAGCGCCGAATTCGGCCCCACCGTCTCGCCGGCGCGGTACTGCTTGAGGCGTTCGGTCACGAAGTCCTCGGTCTTGCCCGCGATCCGGGGAAAGACCGCCGTGCCGCGCCCCGTCCGGCCGTGGCACTGGGCGCATTCCGCCGAATAGAGTTCCTGGCCGGCATTCAGGTCGGCCGCCGCGGCGGGCGCCAGGTTCAGGGAAAGCGCGGCACCAAGAACGAAGGACTTGCGAAGCATCAGTGAAATCTCCAATCGGTGGCTCGCTCGTTCGGCTGGCGGCAATAGCAGACGGATATCGCGTCCTTGTCAACCGCGCTGGATGCCGGAGGGTCCGGCGCGAACGACTTCGTTCCGGTGCGGACGGATGGCGGATTCCGACCGTTCGCCCGGATCGATCACGTGGTGACGGCGGGCCGGCGTGCGCGCGGCGCGTTCGGGGCGCCGCGCCGCGCGGTCGATCGCGGCGGCATTCCGGTTTCCGCGCCGGGTTGCGCCGCGGCGCAGGGGTGACGGCGTGCCGGGCCATCCGTCCGATCCGGAGGAAATGCGGCCCTTGCCAGCCGGGCGTCGCTGGCCGGCTGCCTGCGGGAGGGTCGGCAGGCGGGCCTCATGCGACATGTCTTGCATCGGGCCGGGTTCCCGGGGAGCGGACCACGCCCCGATCCGTTCGCGGGCCAGCTTTTCGGTCGCCGACGTCAGACGCAAAGCTCCGTGCCGTCGTCGCAGGTCGGCGCGCCGAGGTCCTGGGCGATGATCTGGGTGCCGTCGTCGAACGGGATCTGCGGCGCGAAGCGGGGCCGGGTCGCCACCGCCTGGCGGAAGTTCATCTGCGGCAGCCCGATCCGGAAGAGCGGCAGGTAGTTGATCTGGGTTTCCACGTAGATGATCGTCTCGCCTTGGGGGAAGTCCGGCAGCCTTTCGGCGAGGGTGGCGTTCACCGTCGCGCTGGTCAGCGGCGTCGCGCCGGTGGCCGGGACCGACCAGATCACCACGAAGTCGTCGTCGGGGCCCTGCCGCCCGATGCTCGAGACGCGCATCATCGTGGCGTTGCGGGTGCGGGCGAGGAAGTCGTGCATCTGGTTGATGCCGAGGATATAGTCCTCGTCGACCGGATCGGTCTCGCGCGAGAGCGCGTCGGCGACCGAATAGGCCGCCTTCTGGCTGAAGGTCTTGACCCGGAAGGCGTCGAAGAAGACGAAGGTCGCCATGACCGCCCAGATCACCACCGGCAGGACGATCAGCGCATCGACGGTGATCGCGCCGTCGTCGGTCTTCAGGAAGGCGCGGGGCTTGCGTCGCATGGCCATCACCTCGGCTCGTTGACGAAGGAAGTCAGGGCGAAGAGCTGGAACCCGCCGCTGGCATCGAGCGGCAGCTGCAGCCCCCAGGAGGTCGTCGGGAACAGCGGCTCGATGATCATGCAGGCGCGCAGGATCATCATGTCGTTGCCGCCGCCGGCGGTCACCGTGGTCACGGGGGCGATCTCGGCGTCGCGGTCGATGCAGGCAGGCGGCGTGTCCGGGAAGTTCCAGGCCGAGGTGCTGACCGGGCGCAGCTCGATCAGCATGTCCGTCGTGCAGTTGGGCAGGATGACGGTGTGGTCGCAGACCCGGCCACGCAGCTCGTCGAGCGTCGGCGAGCCGAGCGTGCCCAGGCGCAGGTCGCGCACGACGACATCCACCGCCCGGTCCAGCATCACCTGGCGCGTCATCACCAGACCCGCATCCACCCCGATCAGCAGGAGCATGAAGAAGACCGGGGCGACGATGACGAATTCGGTGGTGGCGGAGCCGGACTCGTCACGGCGAAACCGGCGCAGCCTGCGCCACGGCCGGATCATTGCGTCAGCCTCAGCCGGTTGATCGTGCCGGCGATGGCGCGGAAGGCGGTGCTGATGTCGGTTCCCTCGACATCGAAGAAATGCGCCGCCGAGGTGGCGCAGTCCTGCATCGCGTAGACGCCGCCCGGCGGGGCCTCGAAGGCGACGGCGAAGATCAGCACGCCCTGCGACCGGATCGTGCCGCACATCGTCGACAGATGCAGGTTCTTGGTGCTGGCCGGACGGCGGCCGAGGATCTGGTTGATCATCGTCGAGTTGTTGGCGATTCCGGGCTGGTGATAGAGGCGATTGGTGACCCAGCGGACCGGGAAGTTGTCCCACAGCCAGGGATAGGTCATGCGGTAGGCGATGCGGTCGGCGCAGCGGTAGAGGTCGAAGGCGAGCCCGGTGTCGGCGGCCGCGTGGAAGGTGCAGCTCCCCGCGCTGGGCACGCTGTTGGGCAGCGAGCCCGATGTCGTCCAGGGCGAATCGCGCCAGTTGCCGCTGTTGCCGGGATTGGTCGTGGTCGGCGAGGGCAGGTACCAGTTGCCGGTATTGCCCGGCCGCACCGACAGGTAGACGCGGTTGTTGTTGAGGTAGGTGCCGCTGCTGCCGAGGTTGCGGTTCGGGCGCGTCGCGGTCAGCCCGTCCGGGTGACTCATCGGCACCGAGAGCGCGTGGAAGCGGTGCTGCTGCAGCTCGTCGGGGGTGGCGCCGCCGTCGAGGATCGCGGCGACCTCGTCCTGCAGGCTGGCCATCCCGCCCTGGGCCGGCACCTGGTCGAAGAAGACCGTGTGCCAGACATCCGACTGCCCGAGCTTGTAGGCGTCGTCGATCATCCACTGTTCGAAATTCTCGCCATCGGTCATCAGCACCACGACCTTCAGCGCCTCCTCGTCGTCGTAGTCGAGCGGCCGGCCCGCGAAATCGGGCATGACATCGCCCGCCGCGATCATCGCATCGACGATCGGCCGGCTGCCCGGGTCGAGCATCGCCGCCCCCCATTTCAGCCCGATCTCGATCGAGGTGTTGCCGTCGGCCCAGAGATTGGTCAGGTAGTTGCTGAGGAAGGCGGGATCGCCCGACAGGACGATGTTCTCGCGATGGGTGTTGTCGGTCGCGCTGAACTGCGGCAGGCGCGGCGACGGGCAGAAGATCATGTTGCGCGCCCGGCTGGTGTGCCAGGGGTCGAAATGGCCCGCGCCGGTCAGCGGCAACAATGTCGACAGCGTCATCGTCTGGTAGTCCGACGCGCCGAACTCGACGCAGTGCGAGAAGGGCTGCCGGTCGCTGACGTTGTAGAAGGACAGGAGGCCGGCGCCGGGATTGACCTGGCCGGTGTAGTTGACGACCGAGACCGAGACCTGGCCGGGCTCGGCATTCTCGTAGAGCGTCTCGATGAACTCGGCACCCGCATCGCGCAGGTTCTCGATCCGGTTGAACGAGTTCATGGAGTTCGACAGATCGAGCACCAGCGACACCTCGACCTTGCTGTAGCGCTCCTCGGCGGCGCTGACCGGTCGCATGTGCAGCTCGGTGATGCCGACCAGCCGCATGAAGAAGGTGGGCACGATCGCGGCGGTCTCGACATGGACGCGGCGGAAGTTCAGCCCCTCGTCGACCGTGACACTGGTCAGGTAGGCGTCCAGCCCCTCGCGGCGGAAGTATTCCTCGACGACGCCCTGGGGATCGTTGGGCTGGCGCAGGCTGCCGGCGGCCAACGCCGCGCGGTCGGCGGTGTTCTGCAGATGCACCCGCTGCTCTTCGTAGCGCATGATGTCGACGGCCATGCCGCCGATCATCAGCACGGCAAGGAAGATGAACAGCCCGAAGATGAGCATCGACCCGCGCTGGTCCCGCCGGAAGCGGCGCAGCAGGAATTTCATGCGGCCGGAAAGCGATCCTTCGAACAGGCGCGGCATGGCGACAACCCTCTGAACTCGTTACACACGATATCTCGTCCGGGCGAGCGGGAAACGGCCGCATCCGGAAACTGGAGAGTCAGGCTACCTCTGGAACGCGGCAGGAAGACGGCGCAATTCGGGCGGCGGGATGTCACACGGGCAAGCGTCACCCGTGCACGGCGAGCCATGCCGGCCGGTCGAGTTCCCGCGCGTCCGCTTCGCGCGAGGCCGGCGCCGGGCACCGCCAGGACCGACCCCGCGCTCCGGGGTCACCGGCGAAGCGACAGGCCGTGCAGCGAACGCGGTTTCCGAGACGGTGCCCCGGGCCGGGGCTGGCGCGGCGGCGCTCCACCGGTCGGTCGCCGTCAGGCGCGTTCGGGCGGCGGCAGCACCTTGCCGGGATTGAGCAGATCGGCCGGATCGAGCAACCGCTTGAACGCCCGCATCAGCTCGATCCGCACCGGATCGGCCAGCGCCGCGAGATGATGGCGGCGGGAGGCGCCGATGCCGTGCTCGGCCGAGAAGACGCCGCCGCAGCCGGCCAGCGGCGCGTAGATCGCCGCCTCGATTCGCGCCTGCAGCGCCGCATCCGCAGGGGTGTCGCGGTCGAGAAGGATGTGCAGGTTGCCGTCGGCCACATGCCCGAAGACATAGGCGCCCAGCCCGGCCTCGACTTCGGCCAGGCGCGCCTCGACCGCGCGGAGATAGCCGGCCAGATGCACGAGCGGCACCGACACGTCGAACCCGGCCGCCCCGGCATGGCGGCGGCTGATGGCGCCGGTGTCCTCGCGCAGTGCCCAGAGCCGCCCGGCCTGCGCCCCCGAGGCGGCGATCAGCGCATCGACGATCGTGCCCGCGTCGTGGAGTTCCGTCGCCAGCGTTTCCAGGGCCGCCGCCAGCGGTGCGGGATCGGGGCCGGCGAGGGCGACCAGCAGATAGGCCGCGCCCGTCTTGCCGATCGGGCCGAGGTCGTGGCCATGCGCCGCCTGCATCAGCGCCAGGTGGCGCGCGGTCATGAGTTCGGCGGCATGCAGATGCCCGGCCGCCGGCCGCAACGCCGCCGTCAGGACGGCCGGCACCGCATCGATGTCGGGCAAGGCCAACAGCGCGGTGGCCTGCGCCGGCGCCAGCGGCTCCAGCCGCAGCGCGGCGGCGGTGACCACGCCCAGCGTGCCCTCGGCGCCGATCAGCAGCTGGCGCGGGTCGGGGCCGAGCGCGGACTTGATCACCGGCGCGAGATCCGTCAGCACCCGCCCGTCGGGCAGGACCGCCTCCAGCCCCAGCACCCGGTGGCGCATCACCCCGTGGCGGAAGGCACTCATCCCGCCGGCATTGGTCGAGATCATGCCGCCGATCGTGGCGCTGCCGCGAGCGGCGATGTCGATGCCGGGTTCCAGCCCGTGCGCGGCCACGGCCGCCTGCAGCGCGGCGAGGCTGACGCCGGCCTCCACGACCGCCACGCGGGTGTCGGGGTCGATGCGACGGATGCGCGCCAGCCGCTCGGTGGACAGGATGATCTGGCCCGGAGCGCTGGTCGCCCCGCCGGCGAGCCCGGTGCGCCCGCCCTGCGGCACCACGCCGGCGCCGTGCCGCGCGGCGATGCGCA
>SLPP01000338.1 GCA_007131945.1 Paracoccaceae bacterium
AGCGCTGCCCGATACGCGCGCCAGGCGACGACGCGCAGGCCGAGAAGCACGGCGAGGGCGACGGCAAGCCCGGTCGCCGCCGGAACGAGCCCCAGCGCCGCGCCGAGAAGGGCGAGGCCGGCGCCCTCGGCCAGGCCGGTGGCGACGATCAGCGGCACGATGGCGGGCTCGCGCCAGAGCGGGATGCCCTTCGCGGCCCGGATGATCCGGGCCTGGGAATAGAGGAAGCCGAGCGCCAGAGCGGCCGCGAGCGCCGCGCCGGCCGGCACCGCCGCCGGTGGCGCGCCCCGCCAGGCCAGCGCCAGCGTCGCGCCGCCGATGGCGAAGAGCGCCACTGCGACCCAGGCCTCGCGCGACATCCACGAGGTGCCGGGCCTGAGGAAGACGTTGAGGAAGCGCCATGGCCGGCCGATCTCGGCCCAGACGCAGAGAAGGCCGAGGCCGACGAGCGCCAGCCCGGTAAAAAGCGCCGGGGCGGGCGCGCCGCCGGTGGCGAGGCCGGCGAACGTGCCGGCGAGGATCAGCCCGCTGCCCATGCCGCCGAAGATGAAGTTGGCCGCCGCCCGCCAGTCCCAGCTGATCTGGTGCCAGGGGGCGACGCCGGCCAGCCCGGTCTCGTCGGGCGTGACCTCGGGCCGGGCGGGCGCGGCGGCCTCCTCGGCGCCCTTCGGCGCCCAGAGGTAATGCATGCCCGGCGCGGTGGCGAGATCGGCGTGCATGGTGAAGCTCTCGTGGCTTTCGAGCAGCTTCGAGACGCGGCTTTCCGGGTCGTCGAGATCGCCGAAGACCAGCGCGTCGGCGATGCAGGCATTGGCGCAGGCGGGCGTCGCCTCGGGGTCGAGGCCCGGCACCAGGCCGCGGGCGAGGCCGTCGTCGATCCGGTCGACGCAGAAGGTGCATTTCTGCGCGACGTTGAGCCGCTCGGGCATCTCGCGCGCGGCTTCGTGGCGCATCTTCCGGTTGCGCCCGTAGGCCGGCACCGGCTCGGTGACCTTGAAGCGCGCCTGGTAGGGGCAGGCGACGGCGCAATAGGCGCAGCCGATGCAGAGGTCGTAGTCGATGACCACGATCCCGTCCTCGCGCTTCGTCGTCGCCCCGGTCGGGCAGGCGGCGACGCAGGGCGGGTCGTCGCAATGCATGCAGCCGACCGGGACGAAGGCGCGGGCGACGTCGGGAAACTCGCCCGCCTCGATGTCGAGCGAGCGCCGCCACTGGATGCCGGGGGCGGTGGCGTTGGCATGCTTGCAGGCGGCGGTGCAGGTCTGGCAGCCGATGCAGCGGTTGAGGTCGGCGACCATCGCCCAGCGGGTCATGCGGCGCTCCTTTCCGGGGTGACCTTGACCCGCACGAGGTCGGCGCCCGAGCCGGTGGCGTCGGTCAGGTCGAGCAGCATCGGCACCAGCCGGTTCATCGAGGGCGCGCGCTGGTCCTTGGCGAAGGGCGTCGCCCAGTGGTCGAACTGCCCGATCATCAGGAGCGTGTCGGGCCTGATCCCGCGCCGCAGGATCACGCGGCCCCGCGTCTGACCGAGCGGCGAGGCGATGGTGGCGAGGTCGCCCTCGGCCAGGCCGAGCCTGCGCGCGGCGGCGGGGTTCATCACCACGCCGCCATGGCCAGCGACGTTGCGCGCGACCTCGTTGATCATCTGCAGCCCGGCATTGCCGCCCCAGGAATACTGCATCGAGCGCGCGGTGATCAGCCAGAACGGGTAGTCGCCGATCTCGACCTCGAAGGCCTTCTCCAGCGCCTCTTCCCACAGCGCCGGCAGGTCCTGCCATTCGGGCAGCGCCTGGTATTCGTGCAGCTGCCGCTCCCACCAGTCGATGCCGGCCTCGTGCAGGCGGTTGCCGAGCTCGGCGCCGATGCGCTTCATGCGTTCCTGGTAGGGCATCTCGAAGCGCAGCCCCTGCGCCATGAGGTCGGGGTAGAGGTACCAGCGCAGGCGCGGATAGGGTTTCGTGCGGAACCCGCCGGCCTCGCGAAACGCCTCCAGCCCGCCGGTATCGGCGCCGCCGGTCAGTTCCGCCGAGGCGGCGCGGCAATGCGCGTCCCAGATCGTCTCGACATCATGCGCGACATTCGGGTCGAGGCTGAAATCCCAGCCCTCGCCCGAGAGCCGCACGCCGCCGGCGCCGCGGTTGATGGCGGCGTTGTACTTCTCCAGCAGCCCCGCGCGCCGGGCAAGCTCGGTCGCGATCCAGGTGAAGTCGCGCGCCTCGCCCTGCGGCGGGCTGGCCGGGTCGCGCAGGGCGAAGCCCTGGTGGTCCCAGAACTGCTCGACGAATTTCGTCCCGCCGATGCGGATCAGCTGCAGCCCCTCGAGATCGGTGCATTCGGGCAGCAGGATGTCGGCCATGTGGTTGGTCTCGTCGCGGGTATAGGCGAAGGCCACCGTGAAGGGGAACTTCGCCATCGCCGCCGAGACCGCGTCGGTGTCCCAGAAGGAAATCGCCGGGTTGGTGCGGTAGACGAACCAGAGGTCGGGCTGCGTCGGCTCGGGCAGGTTCGGCAGTGGCTCGGACTGCATCATCCAGGCGAGATGCGTCGGCCCCAGCGCCTGGCTCCAGGGCGAATTGGCCGAGAGCGGGATCAGCGTGCGATGCGCGTGCCGGGCGGTGGGGCGTTCGAGCCATTCGCCTTTGGCGGTCGCGTTCATCGGGTAGTCCATGAACCCGTCGGGGCCGGGGCGGACCGAGTTGCGCCGCTCGTCGGCGGGCCGGTTCAGCCGCACGGTGGTGCCGATCGTGCCGCCAGGCACCTCGAGCGCGCCGACGAGGCAGGCAAGGAGCGTGCGCGCCCAGCAGCACTCGTAGCCGCCCCAGCCGTTGTTGACGGTCTTGCCCAGCGTCACGGCGACGGGGCGGAAGGGCAGCACCTCGCCCTCGATCTCGATCGTCTCGCCGACGCGGGCGTGGTCGAGGTATTCGTTGGCCACCCGCCGGATCGTCTCGGCCGGGACGTCGCAGATCGCCGCCGCCCATTCCGGCGTGTAGTCCCGGATGTGCGCGCAGAGCGCCTCGAAGGCGGTCGGGCAGTTGGCTGCGTCATGCGTCCAGACCTCGTCATCGGCGCCGCGCTCGATTCCGGCGGCGGTAAAGCGCCCGTCGAGCGCCGGCTCGATCCCCGGCGTGTCGAAGGGAACCGCCCGCCCCGCCGCCCGGTCCCAGACCAGCGGCTTGCCCGTCGCGGGATCGCGCAGGAAGTAGCCCTGCGGCCCGACAAGGTAGGGCGAGGCGGTCATGCCGGTCAGGTAGGGCAGGTCCAGCCGCTCGCGCGGCGCCTCGTGCAGGAGCACGTGGATCATCGCGAACATGAAGGCCGGGTCGGTCTTCGGCCGGATCGGCACCCATTCGGCCGAGGCGCCGCCGGTGACCGACAGATGCGGCTCGATCTGCACCCGCTTCACCCCCCGGTCGCGGGCATCGGCATGCCGGCGCACGCCGCAGACCCCGCCCGAGGCCTCGATGTTCGACCCAAACGAGACGATGTATTCGGTCAGCGGCGTATCGGGGCAGACGATGAAGGCGCGGTGCCAGAGCTCGCCGTAGAGATGCTCGGAATGGTAGCATTTCACGCCCTGGCCCGAGCCGAAGCTCATGTCGATCGGCCCCCAGGCGGCGAGGAAGGCGGGGAAGGTGCCCATGTAGGCGGTGGGCGTGCCGCCGCCGCCGAAGGAGGCCGCGACGCGCGGATAGCCCGATCCGTCCAGCAGCCCCGCCTCGCGGATGGCGCGCAGCCGCTCGGCGATGGTGTCCAGCGCCTCGTCCCAGGTGATCGGCTCGAAGCCCGGATCGTCGTCCCTGCCCTTGCGGGGGTTGGTGCGCTTCATCGGGGTGGTGACCCGGTGCGGGTTGTAGGTCTTCTGGATCAGCCCGAAGGCCTTGACGCAGACCTTGCCGCCGGCGGGATGGACCGAAGCCGCCTCGGGATTGGGGCCGATCTCGGTCGCCACGCCGTCGCGGATGGTGACGTTGAGAAGGTCGGGCCCGGCCACGCACTGGTAGCAGTAGCTGGCAACCCGGCGGTCGGCGGCAGGGGCGGGCGCGGCCGGCATGGCGGCCTCAGCCGGCCTTTTCCGACGCCGCCGCGCGCTTCGCCTGGAGCCGCTGCAGCGTCTTCGCGGTATCGACGACGAAACGGTCGTGCACCGCCTTGCAGATCGTGTCGGACGCGTCCTTGCCGGTGATCTCGAAGCGGACCTGCCTTCCGTCGACCGAGGCCACGCGCGCGGTCAGTTCGACCTCGAGGCCGAGCGGCGTTGCGGCCAGGTGTCGCAGCTCGACGAAGGTGCCGACCGAATCCTCGCCCGGATCGCAATGCGCGAGGAGCAGGTCGCGGCAGGTCATCTCGATGTCGCGCAGCAGGTCCGGTGTCGAGTAGACGCGCCCCTCCTCGCCCATGAAGCCGATGGTGCGGGCGGTATCGACGGTGATGCGGCGGGTTGATTCGATCCCGGATGCGAGGCTGGGTTTCACGGGCGTTCTCCTTGCTGGTCGCTGGGCTGGCCGGCTGGACGCCGGGGCTTATTTGGCATAATGGTACTTCAATACCTTTTTCAACGCAACCGCCTTGTCGCGCCCCGCGCGGAACGGCTAGGAAGACCGCCATGACGAGCCCGCCCCCGCCCGGCTTCGACCCGGAAGCCCTGTTCGCGCACAGGATCCCCGATGTGCGCCAGCGCTACGCCGCGCGCGACACGATCCTCTATGCGCTCTCGCTCGGCGCCGGCGCCGACCCGCTCGCGCCCGAGGCGCTGCGACACTGCCTCGAGGACCGGCTGCAGGCGCTGCCGACGCAGGCGCTGGTCCTCGGCGCGCCCGGCTTCTGGCTGCGCGACGGCCCGGCGGGGGTGGACTGGCGCCGGGTGCTGCACGGCGAGCAGCGTCTGCAGCTGCACCGGCCGCTGCCGCCCGAGGGCGAGGTGATCGGCCGCTCGCGGATCGTCGCGCTGATCGACCGGGGCGCGACCGGCGCGATCCTGCATGTCGCGCGCCGGCTGGAAACCGCCGACGGGGCGCTGCTCGCCACCATCGCGCAAAGCGCGGTGCTGCGCGGGCATGGCGGCTTCGGGCGCGACTTCGGCATCGCGCCGCCGCCGCTTGCCCCGGTCCCCGAGACCGCGCCCGCGCATCGCCTCGGCCTGCCCACCCGGCCCGAGGCGGCGCTCCTCTACCGGTTGAACGGCGACCGGAACCCGCTCCATGCCGATCCCGAGGTGGCGCGGAAGGCCGGCTTCGACCGCCCGATCCTGCACGGGCTCGCCAGTTTCGGCATCGCCGCGCGCGGCCTGATCGCCACGCTCTGCCCCGACGAACCCGGCCGGCTGCGCGCGATCGAGGCGCGATTCGCCGCCCCGGTCTTCCCGGGCGAGGCGCTGCTGGTCGAGGTCTGGCCGGGCGGCGATGCCGCGCGCTTCCGCGTCGTGGTCGAGGGGCGCGGCGTGGTGCTCAGCCACGGCAGCGCCCGGATCGGCCCCGCCGGCGGCTGACGGGGCTCGCCCCGGCCGCGCGGGGGGCTATGATTGCCGCATGAGCCGGCGCGCGCCCCTTCTTCAGCCGACGCCTTCGGGCCTATACTGCCCGGCGGGCGATTTCCATATCGACCCGCTGCGCCCGGTCCCGCGCGCGCTGATCACGCATGGCCATGCCGACCATGCCCGCGCCGGGCATGGCGCGGTGCTGGCGACGCGCCAGACGCTCGACATCATGGCGCTCCGCTACGGCGCGGATTTCGCCGGCACCACGCAGGCGGCAAACGGCCCGGTGCGGCTCGGCGACGTCACGGTGCGTTTCCATCCCGCGGGCCACGTGCTGGGCTCGGCGCAGATCGCGGTCGAGGGGGGCGGGCAGCGCATCGTGGTTTCGGGCGACTACGCGCGCAGCCCGAACCCCGCCTGCGCGCCCTTCGAGCCCGTTGCCTGCGACATCTTCGTCACCGAGGCGACCTTCGGCCTGCCGGTCTTCCGCCATCCCGATCCGGCAAGCGAGATCGCGCGGCTGGCGGCCTCGATGGTGGCCTTCCCCGAGCGCCCGCACCTGATCGGCGCCTACGCCCTGGGAAAGGCGCAGCGGGTGATCGCGCTTCTGCGCGCGGCGGGCCATGACGCGCCGATCCTCGTTCACGGCGCCCTGACGAAGCTCTGCGCCTACCATGCCGAACAGGGCGTCGAGCTCGGCGATCTGCGTCCCGCCACCGTCGAGCGTGACCACGCGCCCGAGGGCCAGGTGGTGATCGCGCCGCCCTCCGCCTTCGCCGCGACCTGGGTACAGCGTTTCCGCGACCCGGTCATCGCCCATGCCTCGGGCTGGATGGCGGTGCGCGCCCGCGCCCGCCAGCGCGGGGTCGAACTGCCGCTGGTCATCTCGGACCACGCCGACTGGGGTGAACTCACCCGGACGATCCGCGACACCGGCGCCGGCGAGGTCTGGGTGACGCATGGCCGCGAGGAGGCGCTGGTGCGCTGGTGCGCGCTTGCCGGCATCCCCGCCCGGCCGCTGCGCCTGGTCGGCTACGAGGACGAGCCGGAATGACCGCCGCGCCCGGCTTCCCGCCTCCCAAGCGCCAGGAGGAACCCGCTTCCGGCGCGGGCACGGCCGCGCGCCCCAGCCGGTGGTCATGACCCCCTTCGCGCATCTCCTCGAACGCCTCGCCTTCACGCCGGCGCGCAACGCCAAGCTGCGGCTGATCGGCGACTACCTCGCTCGCACGCCCGATCCCGACCGCGGCTGGGCGCTGGCCGCGCTCACCGGCGATCTTAAGCTGCGCCTGCTCACCCCCTCGCTCCTGCGCGGCATGGTCGAGGAACGCGTCGATGCCGAGCTCTTCCGGCTGTCCTACGATTTCGTCGGCGACCTGGCCGAGACGATCGCGCTGATCTGGCCCGGCCCGCAGGAAGGCGACGCGCTGCGGCTGTCCGAGGTCGTCGAGACGCTCGCGCGGACCGGCAAGGCCGAGCTTCCGGGGCTCGTCGCCGGCTGGCTCGACCGGCTCGGCCCCTCGGAACGCTACGCGCTCCTGAAGCTCGGCACCGGGGCCCTGCGCGTCGGCGTCTCGGCGCGGCTGGCGCAG
>SLPP01000006.1 GCA_007131945.1 Paracoccaceae bacterium
CTTTTCGCCGGCTCCGGCGTCGGCAAGACGGTGCTCTTGGGCCAGTTCGCGCGCGGCGTCGAGGCCGATGTCGTGGTCCTCGCGCTGGTCGGCGAGCGCGGGCGCGAGCTGCGCGATTTCGTCGACGAGGTGCTGGGGCCCGAGGGGCTGGCGCGGTCGGTCGTCGTCACCGCGACCTCGGACCGCTCGCCGCTCGCCCGCCGGCGCGCGGCGCTGACCGCGATGACCGTCGCCGAGCATTTCCGCGACGAGGGGCTGCATGTGCTCTTGCTGTGCGATTCGATCACCCGCTTCGCCGAGGCGCATCGCGAGATCGCGCTGGCCGCGGACGAGGCACCGAGCCTGCGCGGCTTCCCGCCCTCGACCGCGCACCAGATCATGGCGCTGGCCGAACGCGCCGGGCCCGGGCTGGAGGGCCAGGGCGACATCACCGGCATCTTCACCGTGCTGGTCGCGGGGTCCGACATGGAGGAACCCGTGGCCGACATCCTGCGCGGCGTGCTCGACGGGCATGTGGTGCTCGACCGCGCCATCGCCGAGCGCGGGCGGTTTCCGGCCGTGGACCTGTCGCGATCGGTCTCGCGCAGCCTGCCGGCGGCCGCGAGTCCCGGCGAGAACGCCTATATCGCCGAGGCGCGGCGCCTGACCGGAGCCTGGGAACGGGCCGAGATGATGGTCCAGGCCGGGCTCTACGCCCAGGGCTCGGACCCGCTGACCGACCGCGCGATCCGCGTCTGGCCGAAGCTCGACGCCTTCCTCGGCGGCACCGAGGCGGCCAGCATCGCCGACAGCTTCACCCGCCTGCGGCGCGTGCTGGAACAATAGAACGGCGCCGGTCCGCGACCGGCGTCCGCTGGCGGACGCCTTGGCAAGTGCCTGTCATATAATCGTAAATTCACCCCGTTAACCGCAACGCAACCTTTCGATCCGGCGGCGGAGGAGGCTCGTCGGAACCGATCGGCTCCGCCGAAGCGGGCGGGCGGGCGGCGCCAGATCGTCCGGCGCGCCGCGCCGCGGTCCAGTCAGGCGCGGTCCGCCGCGGTCAGGGCGAGGCTGGTACCCCAGGGGTCGGAGAGGATCGGCGTTTCTCCGTCACGGTGCATGGCGATCTCCGCAGCCTCGGCGCGGCCGACGATCTCCGAGACGCGCCCCCCGTCGCGCGCGATGATGCGGATCTCGGCCAGACCCGCCATGCCTTCCGGCCGGCGACCGGCGCCACGGCTGTTCCAGACATTTCCGGCGAGCTGGTGGTGGTAGCCGCCGCTGCCGTAGAAGCTGGCGCCCGGATAGCGCGCGGAGATATCGAAGCCGAGGATGTCGCGATAGAAGCGGTCGCCGGCCTCGGTATCGCCCAGCTGCAGGTGGACATGGCCGATGGCGCCGTGCCTCGGAAAGCCCTCCCACCGCGTGGTGCCGGCGCTGCGCAGAAGATCCTGCAGGTCCAGCGGATCGGTCGCCATGCGCAGCTTCCCCGCGGGCGCCTGCCAGCTGCTGGCCGGGCGGTCGGCATAGACCTCGATCCCGTTGCCCTCGGGGTCGGACAGGTAGAGCGCCTCGCTCACGATATGGTCGGACGCGCCCTCCAGCTTGATGCCGGACCGGGCGGCATGCGCCAGCCAGCGGCCCAGATCGGCGCGGCGGGGCAGCAGGAAAGCGGTGTGAAAGAGCCCGGCCTGCCGCGGATCGCGCGGTGTCAGCCGCGGATCCCCCGCCAGGATCACGAGCGGGTCGCTTCCGATTCCCAGGACGACGCGGTCTGCGCCGGTTTCGATCTGTGTCAGGCCGATGATCTTGCGATAGAACTCGGCGGCGCGCTGCAGGTCGCGGACCATCAGCGTCACCGTGCCGATACGCAGCGGCGCGGTCCGCAGGTCGAAATAGTCAGAACCGGTGGTCATGGCAGGTCTCCTGATGGGGATCCGGCCGCGCGACCTCCGCGCGGCCGGTCGCGTTCTGCCCGGATCAGCCGCGTTCGCGGCCGAGCGCGAAGGCGCCGTTGCCCAGAATCGCCTGCACGACCAGGGCCACCGACCAGAAGGCCGGAAACTCCCAGCCGCCGCCCGGGTTCGAGAAGAAGAAGCCGGCATCCCAGTGCGGGTAGATCGCGCCCAGCAGGATCGGCAGCAGCGCCAGCGACACCCAGCGCGACCAGAGACCGAGGATCAGCGCGATCCCGCCCAGCCCCTCGGCGGCGATGACGACCCAGGCGAGGAAGCCCGGAAGGCCGAGGCTCTCGAAGAAGGCGACGGTACCGGCCGGGGTGAAGAGGACAATCTTCATCCAGGCGTGGGCGAGGAACAGCACGCCCATCGTCACCCGCAGCACGGTGGCGGCGAGATCGGCCTGCGTGATCCCGGCAAGCAGGCTTGCGCGGTCGGGGGTCGGGGTCGCGTGGGTCATGTCAGGTCTCCTGGTGACGCGATGGCATCGCGTGGTTTCGATGCCGGCAACATGGCCCCGGATCGAAAGGATGATAATCCACGCAGGGGGAAGATGATTGCATCCGGATCGGAACAAATGTCACCATCCCCGATCCCAGGGCGGCGTGCCGCGATAGCGCTCGGCGAGGAAACCGACCAGCACCTGCACCTTGGCCGCCAGGAGCCGGCTGTGCGGATAGACCGCGTGCAGGCCGAGCGGATCTCCCTCATGGGCGGTGAGCACCGCCTGCAGCCGCCCCGCGCGCAGCGCGTCGGCGGCGACGAAGGCGGGCAGGCAGGCCAGGCCCAACCCGGCCTCGGCCGCGCTCAGGCAGGCTGTCGCGTTGGAATAGCGCAGCCGTCCGGTGACCGGGATCGCCAGCGTCTCGCCGCCGGCGGCGCGCAGGGTCCAGCGGTCGGGGTCGCGGAAATTGGTGTCGATGATGCAGGCGTGATGCCGCAGATCGTCCGGCACCCGCGGCTGCCCCGCCCGTTTCAGGTAGCCGGGCGCGGCGACCACCACGATCCTCACGGTGCAGAGCCGGCGCGCGATCAGGCTCGAATCCTCGAGCCGTCCGATCCGCAGGGCCAGATCGAAGCCTTCATCGACCAGGTTGACCATCCGGTCCGAGAAGGTGACGTCGAGCGCGATCTCGGGGTAGCGCGCGGCGAAATCGTTCAGCGCGGGCGCAAGTTCCAGCCCGCCGAAGGTCAGCGGCGCAGTGAGCCGCAACCGGCCGCGCGGCACCTGCGAGACATTCCGGATCGACAGGTCGAGCGCGTCGAATTCCTCGATCAGCGGGCGCAGGCGGTCGCCGTAGGCCTGCCCGGCCTCGGTCGGCGAGACCGCCCGCGTGGTGCGGTTGAGAAGCCGCACGCCCAATTCGGCCTCCAGCCGGGAGACCAGTTTCGAGGCCTGGCCCGAGCTGGTACCGAGCCGCCGGGCCGCCGCCGTGAAGCTGCCGGTCTCGATCACCGCGAGGAACATCCGGTCGCAGTGCAGGCGGTCCATCTCGCGCGCTCCTTCCCGCCCGGCAGCGTGCCTGCCGTCCTTCCGCGCGAGGTTATCGCGCGGCGGCGGCGTTGGCGATGACGTCCCTTCCGCCGGAGCGCCGCGAGGGCCGCGCCGGTGGTCGAGCGCAGCCTGCCGGTCCCGGAGACCGGCGAAGGCGGCAGGCAGACGGACGGCACCGTCGCGGTCGCCCCGATCAATGGTTTCCCTGCGGTTAACGGCGCAGGTCTTTCAGTTCCATGTCAAGGGCTTGCAGGATCGTGCGCGCGCGCACAACCGCCGATCGCCGGGCTGCAGCGATCGGTCACGCCGCCCGCGTCACGCGTTCCAGGGCCGGTCGCCCCTGGCATCCTTCACCCGCGTCGGCAGGCCGATCCGGTCCAGCACCTCGAAGAAGGGCTTCGGGTCCAGTTCCTCGACATTGACCATCGTGCCGGTGTCCCAGTCGCCCCTGGCGATCAGGATCGCGGCGGCGACCGGGGGCACGCCGGCGGTATAGCTGATCCCCTGGCTGCCGACTTCCAGATAGGCCTCCTTGTGGTCGGCGACGTTGTAGACGAAGGCCTCGGCCGGCTGGCCGTCCTTCTTTCCCTTGACCAGCGTGCCGATGCAGGTCTTGCCGGTGTAGTCCGGCGCGAGGCTCGCCGGATCCGGCAGCACCGCCTTGACCACCTTCAGCGGGATCACCTCCAGCCCCTCGGCCGTGGTCACCGGCTGTTCGGACAGGAGCCCGAGATTCTTCAGCACGGTGAAGACGTTGATGTAGTGGTCCGAAAACCCCATCCAGAAGCGCACGTCGGCCTGCGGGTAGTTGGTGGCGAGGCTGTGCACCTCGTCATGGCCGGTCATGTAGGCCTTCTGCCTGCCGACGACCGGCAGGTCCCATTCGCGGCCGATCTCGAACATCCGGTTCGCCTGCCAGGCACCGTTCTGCCAGGAATAGACCGTGCCGGTGAACTCGCGGAAATTGATCTCGGGGTCGAAATTCGTGCTGAACCAGCGCCCGTGCGAGCCGGCGTTGATGTCAACGATGTCGATCGACTCGACCTCGTCGAGGAAGCTGTCGATCCCGTAGCGCGCATAGGCATTGACCACGCCCGGATCGAACCCGACGCCGAGGATCGCGGTCACGCCCTTCTCGGCGCAGCGGTCCTTTCGCTTCCACTCGTAGTTCGCGTACCAGGGCGGCGTCTCGCAGATCTTGTCGGGCTCCTCGTGGATCGCCGTGTCCATGTAGGCCGCGCCGGTCTCGATGCAGGCCTCGAGGACCGGCATGTTGACGAAGGCCTGGGCGACGTTGATGACGATCTGGGCGCCGGTCTTCTCGATCAGCTTCGCAACCTCCTTGGAGTCGCGCGCATTGACCTGGTGCGCCTCGATCCTGCCCTCCACCTTCATCGCGCCCTTCTCGCGCACGCTCTCGATGATCGCGTCGCACTTCGCCTTCGTCCGGCTGGCGACATGGATGTCGCCCAGGATATCGTTGTTCTGCGCGCATTTGTGTGCGGTGACCTGCGCCACGCCCCCGGCGCCGATGATGAGCACGTTCTTCTTCATGGGGTCGGGTCCCTCCTTCAAGTCCGTTGCGCCCTCAGGACAGGGCGGATGCGAAGTCCTCGTAACCGAAGTCGCGCACGAGACGCTCGGTTCCGTCGAGTTCGCGGATGGCGATCGACGGCATCTTGACACCGTTGAACCAGTTCTTCTTGACCATCGTGTATCCGGCGGCGTCCTGGATCGAGAGCCGGTCGCCGGCCTTGAGCGGTTCGGGAAAGCGGAACTCGCCGAAGATGTCGCCGGCGAGGCAGGACTTGCCGCAGATCATCCATTCGTGCGGGCCGTCATCGGGCAGCATCTTTGCGCTGGATCGGTAGATCAGGAGATCCAGCATATGCGCCTCGGTCGAGCTGTCGACGATGGCCAGGTGCTTGCCGTTGAAGAGCGTGTCGAGGACGGTGACCTCCAGCGTCGCCGAATTGGTGATCGCCGCCTCGCCGGGCTCGAGGTAGACCTGCACCTCGTTCTCGCCGGCAAACCGCTTCAGCCGCTCGGCGAACCGCTCGAGCGGATAGCCCGCGCCGGTGAAATGGATACCGCCGCCGAGGCTGATCCAGTCCATCTGCCGGATGAGAAAGCCGAAGCGCTGCTCGATATGGCCCAGCATCCGCTCGAACCGGTCGAAATCGGCGTTCTCGCAGTTGTTGTGGAACATGAAGCCGCTGATCCGGTCGGCGACCGTGGCGATCGCCTCGGGGTCATGCTCGCCCAGCCGCGAGAACGGCCGCGCCGGGTCGGCGAGGTCGAAATCCGAGGTCGAGACGCCCGGATTGACCCGCAGCCCGCGCACATGACCCGCGCTCGCCACTTCGAAGCGTTCAAGCTGGCCGATGGTGTTGAAGATGATCTTGTCGGCATGGCCCAGCACCTCGTCGATCTCGTGATCGGCGAAGGCCACCGAATAGGCATGCGTCTCGCCGCCGAACTTCTCCGCCCCCAGACGCACCTCGTAGAGCGAGGACGAGGTGGTGCCGTCCATGTACCGGGCCATGAAGTCGAAGACCGACCAGGTGGCGAAGCACTTTAGCGCCAGCAGCGACTTCGCCCCCGATGCCTCGCGCAGCCAGGCGATCTTCTCCATGTTCGGCAGAAGGCGGCCCTTGTCGATCAGGTAATAGGGGGTCTGCAGCATCTCGGGCCCTCCCGGCGTCAGGGGTCGCACGGCGCGCGATCGGTGCGCGATCGGCGCGCGGGCTCGATATAGCCTCGGCCCCCGGCGGACAACAGTTTTCTCGCGGGTTTGTCATGCCGCCCGCGGCCGGGCGGCGGGGGCGGAAGCCCCCGCGGCGCGAGGCCCCCTCGACGGGGACCGAGCGCCGCCCCCGTAGCCGGACACCTCACCTCAGGATGCGGTTGACATGCCCCATCTTCCGCCCCGGCCGCGCCTCGGCCTTGCCGTAGAGATGGATCGAGTGATCCGCCTCGCGCAGAAGCTCGGGCAGCCGGTCGATGTCGCTGCCGATCAGGTTCTCCATCACCACATCGACATGACGCGCGCCGTTGCCGAGCGGCAGGCCGGCCACCGCGCGGATATGCTGCTCGAACTGGTCGACCGAGCAGCCCGCCTGCGTCCAGTGACCCGAATTGTGCACCCGCGGCGCGATCTCGTTGACGACCAGCGCCTCGGGCGTGACGAACAGCTCCACCCCCATCACCCCGACATGGTCGAGCGCGTTGACGATCCGCCCGGCCAGCAGCACCGCGTCGACCCGCTGGCTCGCGGTCAGCTGCGCCGGCACCGTCGTGGTGCGCAGGATGCCGCCGCGGTGGAGGTTCTCGCCCGGCTCGAAACAGACGACCTCGCCGCCGAGCCCGCGCGCGACGATGACCGAGACCTCGCGCTCGAAGGCCACGAACCCCTCCAGCACCGCCGGCGCCCCCTGCATCGCGGCCAGCGCCTTCGCCGCGTCGCCGGGCCGGTCGATCCGCGCCTGGCCCTTGCCGTCATAGCCCAGCCGCGCGGTCTTCAGGATCGCCGGCATCCCCGTCCGGGCGAGCGCCCGGTCGAGCGTGTCGGCATCCGCGACCGGCGCGAAGGGGGCGAC
>SLPP01000334.1 GCA_007131945.1 Paracoccaceae bacterium
CCCATCTCCAGGAAAGCACGGACCAGAGCAACAACCCCAACCCGCCACCCGCCAGACCACCAAGCCCAACCGGCGAGACCGCTATCTAGTCAAACACCAACACCCACGCAAGAGGGAAAGTCAGGCATTCTTCGCTTTTCTTACAGCTGACTGATATTCCGGGGTTTCCCGGCGAGCCGACAGCACTGGATCAGGCGCAGGGCAACGCGGTCGGGTCGTCGTGCCACGCCCGGGACGGAATCGAGCGAGTCGGCGCGACGGTCCGGAGCCGGCGTCCATGGCCGAACGCAAGCTGTGGTTGCCGTTCCTTTCGGAAACCTTTCGAGATTGTAACAGCATGATTCGAATGCATCTTTTCAAACACACTTTCTGCGTCATGCGACATCGCCGGGGCTTGACTCACATCAGGCGACCGATACGGTTGCAGTCGCAACGACCACCGTCCGGGCATGCGTCGCCCGGCCATGGCATGCATGGAGAGGGAGGCCATCAATGCTGCGAAACGTACTTCTGTCCGCCGGTCTTGCCGGCATTCTCGCGCTCGGTACCGCGCCCGGACTGAGCGCTCAGGAATTCACCCTGCGCATCCACCAGTTCCTGCCGGCAACGGGGACGGTGCCGGCAGATTTCATCATCCCCTGGGCAGAGAAGGTGACCGAGGAATCGGGCGGCCGGCTCAATGTCGAGGTCTATTCCTCGATGTCGCTGGGCGGCACGCCTGCGGCGCTCTACGACCAGGCCCGCGACGGCGTGGTCGACATCGTCTGGACCGTGGCGGGCTACACGCCCGGACGCTTCCCGATCTCCGAGACGTTCGAGTTGCCCTTCATCATGACCGACGCCGAATCGAGCTCGCGCGCGGCCTGGCGGTTCTGGGAAGAGTACATGCAGGAAGAAACCGCCGATGTACGCATGCTGGCGGTGCATCTGCACGGATCGGGGGTCTTTCACATGAACGCCCCCGCGATAGAGCGGCCCGAGGACCTGCAGGGGCGGACGGTGCGCGGGCCGACCCGGCTGACCACCCGCCTGCTCGAGGCTCTCGGCGCCACCGCGGTCGGCATGCCGGTGCCGCAGGTTCCCGAGGCGCTGTCGCGCAACGTCGTCGAGGGCGCGGTGATCCCGTGGGAGGTGACGCGCGTGCTGCGTGTGCCGGAACTCGTCGATACGCATACCGAGTTCGGCGGGGATCACGGTCTCTACTCGACCTTCTTCTTCTTCGCGATGAACCATGACAGTTACAACGAACTGCCTGACGACCTGAAGGCGATCATCGACGCCAACTCCGGCATCGACACCTCGGGCTGGGCCGGTGGCGCGCAGGAAGCCGCCGACGCTCCCGGTCGCCAGGAGGCGGTTGATCGCGGCAACACCATCATCACTGTCGAGGGCGACGCCCTGCAGGCTTGGTACGATGCCGCGCAGGCGGTACGTGACCAGTGGGTCGCCGAGATGGCCGATCGCGGGCTCGACGGCGCTGCACTGATCGAGGCGGCCGAGCAGTTGATCGCCGAGGAGACCGCGCGCGAGCGCTGATCGAACCCTTGCGCGCGCGCCGCTCGGCAGCCGCAGCGGACCGGATCTACCCTGATACTTGACAGGGCGCACGGGCTGTGCGCCCTGTCGTCTGGAGACCACCCCGCCGCCGCGCCACCACACCCCGCGCCGTGACGCCAGAAACCGACGGGCAGAGCCGAACCGCATGAGCGCCGACCCCTCATCCTCCGACAACGAAACCAGCCGATCCGGCATCTTCCCCGAGGCGGAAGCTTTCGTCGGTCTCTGGCTGGGCCGGATCACGGGCCTGCTCGCCATCGCCGGCGGCGTGATCCTGACCGGGGTGATGATCGTTGCAGTGGTGTCGATCATCGGCCGCTACGCGCGCCGGTCGGGCCTGCCGGGGCTCAACCAGCTCGGCCCCGTTCCCGGTGATTTCGAGATCGTCTCGATGGGCGCGGGTATCGCCATCTTCTTCTTTCTTGCCTGGGCGCAGTTCAACCGTGGTCACATCACCGTCGACATCTTCATCTCGCGCGTTCCGGCGCGCGGCAAGGCGGCGCTGTCGCTCTCCGGCAACCTGCTGCTCACGGTCCTGGCGGTGATCCTGGCCCAGCAGGTCGGCGTCGGGCTCGAGGAAAAACGCCGCTTCGGCGAGACAACGGCGATCCTGCAGCTGCCCGTCTGGTGGAGCTATGCCGGCGGCATGGTCGGGCTGTGGAGTTTCGCGGTGGTCAGCGGCTATACGGTCTGGCGCAGCCTGAACGAGATGCTCGGCCCCGGCGAACAGGGCGAGGATTATCCATGATCGTGGCGGCCGGACTGGGCGGCGGCGTCGTCCTCGCCGCGGCGATCTTCCATATCGGCGCGCGCATGACGCTGGTGCGCGCGCTGGGTGCTGCGCTGTTCATCGTGCTGGTGCCGGCCGCGGGCTACTGGCTCGCCGGTCCGGCGATCGAGGGGCTGGCGCAGGGGATGCGCGCGTTGATGGGCGGCGCCTCGGGACTGACCATCGCCGCGATCTTCTTCGTCCTGCTCCTCGTGATGATCTTCCTGCGCGTGCCGATCGGGCTCGCGATGCTGATCTGCGGCGTGCTTGGCCTGTTCGTGATGCGCGGCCGCTGGGCACCGGTCCTCAGCCAGCTCAAGCATGTCACGGTGGAGACCTTTTCGAGCTACTCGCTCTCGGTCGTGCCGCTCTTCCTGCTGATGGGCGCCTTCGCGATGAAGGGCGGGCTCTCGGACGCGCTCTTCCGCGCCGCCTCGGCCTGGCTCGGGCATCTGCGCGGCGGCGTGGCCATGGCCGGCGTCGGCGCCTCGGCCGGTTTCGGCGCGATCTGCGGCTCCTCGCTCGCCACCGCGGCCACGATGGGCCGCGTCGCCTTGCCGGAATTGCGCAAGCATGGCTATTCCGGTGCGCTCGCCACCGGTTCGCTCGCCGCCGGCGGCACGCTGGGCATCCTGATCCCGCCCTCGATCGTGCTGGTGATCTACGCCATCCTCGCCGAGCAGAACATCGCCAAGCTCTTCGTCGCCGCCTTCATCCCCGGCCTGCTCGCCGCCTTTGGCTACATGCTGACGGTTTCGTTGATGACCCGCTTCAATCCGAAAGACGGGATCCGGACCCCGCGCATCGGCTTCCTCGACCGCATCCGCGCGCTGTCCGAGGTCTGGCCGGTCGTGGTCATCTTCGTCGTCATGATCGGCGGCATGAATACCGGCGTCTTCACCCCGACCGAGGGCGCGGCGGTGGGGGCGGCCGGTACCGGTCTTGTCGCGCTGCTGCGCGGCCGGCTCGGTTGGGCAGAATTCGTCGACTGCCTGCGCTCGACCGCAGTCTCGACGGGGATGATCTTCTTCATCGTCCTCGGCGCCTCGGTGTTCAACGCCTTCCTCGGCTTCACCCGCCTGCCCTTCTTCGCCGCCGAATGGGTCGGGGGGCTCGAGATGTCGCCCTACTGGGTGCTGCTGGTCATCCTGCTGATCTACCTGGTCTTCGGCTGCGTGATGGATTCGCTGTCGATGATCCTGCTGACCATCCCGATCTTCTTCCCGATCGTCATGCGGCTCGATTTCGGCCTGACCCCCGAGGAGACGGCGCTCTGGTTCGGGATCATCGTGCTGATCGTGGTCGAGGTCGGGTTGATAACACCACCGGTGGGCATGAACCTCTTCATCATCAACTCGATGGCGCGCGGCGTGACGATGATGGAGACCTATCGCGGCGTCCTTCCCTTCGTCATCTCCGACATCATCCGCACCGGAATCCTGGTGGCCGCACCACCGATCACCCTGGCGCTGGTCTGGCTGTTGTTCTGACCCGCCTGCGGCGACTTCGGCGACCGGCGGCAATCTGCGCCGATCGGCTCCGAAAGTGCGGCGACGGGGGAAGCGTCCAAATTTGGACGCTCTCACAAGTTTATGTTTTGAATTGATAAATCTGCGCCGTTAACCACAACGAAACTTTCGTCCAAGCATCCCGATCGCGGGCGCGAGCCGGATGCCGATGGCGATCGGGGGCGAAAGTCGCGCCGGCGCCGGGCTGCTGGAGGAGCCCGGTACCGGGCATCCGGGCCGGCCGGCGCCCGGCACCCGGCCCACGGCTGAACGCGATTCGGCCTTGCCCTGCGGGATCGGAGACCGGAAAGCTTTGCCCGGACCCTCGAAGGAACGGCATGGATACGGCATGGATCTCGACCTCGCGCATCTGCAGCAATGGATCGGACGCGAGGAGAGGGCGGTCGAGATACTGACGCCGAACCTCGTTCAGCGCTTCGATGCGACCTTCGACAGGGAATCGGACCCCGGCGCCGGATCGGCCGCGCCGCCGCTCATCCATTTCTGCCTCGCGCAACCGATCGCGCCAACCTCCGCGCTGGATCCCGACGGGCATCCGGCGCGCGGCGGGTTCCTGCCGCCGGTGCCGCTTCCGCGCCGGATGTGGGCCGGCGGCGCATTCACCTTCCACGGCGAGATCCGGATCGGCGCGACGGTGACGCGCCGATCCACGATCACCGATGTGGTGCTCAAGCAGGGCCGCAGCGGGCCGCTCGTCTTCGTCGCCGTGTCGCACGAGATCGCGAGCGACGGCCGCCCGGCGCTGAGCGAGCGGCAGGACATCGTCTATCGCGACGCGACCGCGCCCGGCAATGCCGCCGGCCTGCGTGCCACGCCGGCCCCGGCCGGGGCGCATTGCCGCCGGGTGACGCCCTCGGCGCCGTTCCTGTTCCGCTACTCGGCGCTGACCTTCAACGGCCACCGGATCCACTACGACGCGCCCTACGTCACCGGGACCGAGGGCTATCCGGGCCTGATCGTCCACGGCCCCCTGCAGGCGACGCTGCTCTGCCAGGCCGCCGCCGATCTGGCGGGCGCGCCGCCCGCGCGCTTTCGCTTCCGCAGCCTCTCGCCGATCTTCGACGATGCCGATTTCACGCTGAACGCGACGCGCGGGGACGATGGCATGCGGCTCTGGACGGCGCGCATCGGCGGCCCGGTGGCGATGGAAGCGCATGCCGAGTGGTAACCGGCCGTTCGAAGCGGGAACGAGAAGAGGTGACCGGGTGACGCATCGGTTCGAGACGCGGGTCTTCTACGAGGACACCGACATGGCGGGCATCGTCTATCACGCCAACTACCTGAAGTTCATCGAGCGCGCGCGGTCGGACTGGGTAGGCGCGCTGGGGATCGACCAGAACGCGATGCTGGCGCGCGGCGAGGCCTTCGCCGTGCACCGGATCGAGGCCGATTTCCACGCACCGGCGCGCTTCGACGACCGGCTCGAGGTGCTGAGCGACCCGGTCGCCTCGGGCCCGGCGCGGCTGGTGCTGGCGCAGCGGGTGATGCGCGGCGCGGCCTGTCTCTTCTCGGCGCGGGTGACGCTCGTCTGCCTCGGCCCCGGCGGACGGCCCCGGCGGCTGCCCCCGGTTCTGGCGCGGCTTGTCGCCGATGCCGGGGCGGGCGTGTAACATTCGCGTGGTTGTGTTGGTCTTCCCCTTTGAAACGGGGTAGGATGGGCGCTAATGAGCGCGGCTTCAACAAGGCCGCCCCGCAGACGAGCAGGACATGGAAACGCAGACCCTCGCACTGGCCAGCGAAATCGACTTTTCGCTTTGGGCGCTCTTTGCCCGCGCAACCCCGACCGTCCAGCTGGTGATGATCATCCTGATCCTCGCCTCCTTCTGGTCCTGGGCGATCATCATCCAGAAACACCTTGTCTACCGCCGCGCCAAGACGGAGGCCGAGACCTTCGACTCCGCCTTCTGGTCGGGCGAGCCGCTGGACGAGCTTTATCAGCGGGTTGGCCCCGCCCCCGGCACCGGGCCCGAGCGTGTCTTCGCCGCCGGCATGGCCGAGTGGCAACGCTCGCACCGGCAGGACGGGGCGCTGATCCCCGGCGCGGCGCAGCGCATCGACCGCTCGATGGACGTCGCCATCGACCGCGAATCGCGCGACCTGAACCGGGGCCTGACCTTCCTTGCCTCGGTCGGCTCGGCCTCGCCCTTTATCGGGCTCTTCGGCACCGTCTGGGGCATCAAGCACGCCTTCGAGGAAATCGCGCTGCAGCAATCGACCAACCTGGCCGTCGTCGCGCCGGGGATCGCCGAGGCGCTGCTGGCGACCGGGCTGGGGCTGCTGGCGGCGATCCCGGCGACGATCTTCTACAACAAGCTGTCGGACGACAGCGACGAGATCTCGTCGGGCTACGAGCAGTTCGCCGACGAGTTCGGCACGCTGCTGTCGCGCAACCTGGACGGCTGAGATGGGCGCGCAACTGATCAAGCGGCAGGGAGGCACCGGCACGCGGCGGCGGCGCACGCGGGCGGGTGCGCGGATGTCCGAGATCAACGTCACGCCCTTCGTCGACGTTATGCTGGTGCTCCTGATCATCTTCATGGTCGCCGCGCCGATGCTCGCCGTCGGCGTGCCGATCGAGCTGCCGCGAACCGCCGCGGGCGCGCTGCCGGGCGAGCAGGAAGAGCCCCTGACGATCACGCTCACCTCGGACGGCGTGGTGCTCATCCAGTCTGCCGAGGTGGCGAATGACGACCTGATCCCGCAGCTGCGCGCGGTGGCCGCCGAACGCGTCGGCGACCGCGTCTTCCTGCGCGCCGACGGGGCGATCCCCTATGCGCAGGTGGTGCAGGTGATGGGGGCGCTGAATGCCGGCGGGTTTCGCAACATCGGCCTCGTGACCGAAAGCGGCGGGCCGGGCTTCGGCGCCGACCGCGCCGACTGAGGGTGCGGCGCGATGGCGCTCTGGGAGCGGATGCACACGGGCCACAAGGTCTCGGCCCTGATGCACGGCGGGTTGATCCTGTGGGTGCTGCTCTTCGGCATCTTCAGCGCGCCGAACCGTGACCGGACGCCGCCGGTGACCGACGTGGCGCTGATCTCGGCCGAGGACTTCGCCGCGCTCAGCGCCCCGCGCCCCGCCGCGCCCGCCGCTCCGCCGCCCGAAGTCGCGACCACGCCGACCCCCGAGCCCGCCCCGCCCGCGGCCGAGGCGCCGATCACCGCGCCCCCTCCCCC